>CAZIHC010000034.1:0-13086 GCA_964538605.1 uncultured Herbinix sp.
AGAATTACAAGGAAGACTTTATCGGTGTTTTATACTAAAGACACGATTCTGTTTGTATTGTGTTATTGAGGTATGATTAATGGTTAAAATAAAACCTGCTGTAATCTGTTATGCCATATTTATTTGAATGAAGGAATTATTATAGCCTTAAACTCATGACAGACTACAGCAAGATATTTATACCCTGATTATGTCTATGTTCATGATTCTAATTAAAATTTAATATGTTTATTATCGAGTACAAATTAAATTATGTTATTATAAAACAAATAGTAGAAATGGTATTTGAGTCAAATATATGAAGATGAAAAGTTATTGCATTTTTGAACCTATCATGTTTTTATTACAAAGAAGTAATAAAAAGATTTCTCCATAAATAATTTTGGATATTTATATTTTAAATTTAAAAGGGGTGAGAAATATCTTGATTTACTGGGAGTACAAAACAGTAGAATTTGCCACAAAAGGAATTACAGGAGGAAAAGTTAATATTAACGAATTTAACAGTGTTTTAAACGAACATGGAAAAAACGGTTGGGAATTGGTAAGTTGTTTTGTTACAAATCAATCATATGGTGCCAGCAGGTCTGTAATAGCTGTTTTTAAGCGACCTATAAACTAATATTATCTGCAGATAAACGCATACAATATATTTAACTGTTTTGGCCAATACTATCCGGTTTACCCAACTTATTTGATACCGATTAAGAAGCAATAGGTTAAATTTTAATTTTCGATCTAATACTTAGTTCTGAAATAAAATGAAACTTCTTTCTGAGTATTTTTGAAAAATATTTCAGAAAGAAGTTTTTTTGTCCATACATTGCAGGATTTTATGGAAGATCATTGTTGGTATTTTATAACTATGTTATTATATTCGCATAAAATTACAGCTAAAAAATGAGGGCTGCTATGACTATAAACAGTTACATTTAAATTACTGTCGGATTATGTAAAATTGCGGACTATATTTTACAGGAAATTATGACGATTTTTAATCAGGCATGAAAAATTTTTGATTATATTTGTTTTTTTAACACACTTATACTATAATTAAATCGTAATTTTGGCGATATATAATATAGAACTTTTAATTATTTTGGTACTAAGGCGGAGGGATACCATGGAGAAGGAACTAATGCTTGGCGAAGAAATAAGGAATATTGAAATATTGGAGTTCCATGCCGGAGGAAATTCCTATGGATTTGATATAAGCGATGTCAGAGAAATACTTCCTTATGACAAAAAAATGAGAAAGATACCAAATTCCCATCCATATATTGAAGGTATCGTAAAACCAAGGGATTTTGTTATTCCGGTTATAAATCTTGTAGCATATCTTAAGCTTGAAGATGTAGAAGATAAAGAAATTGAGATGCTCATTGTAACCAAAATAAATGATATGAATATTGGCTTTCATGTTGATTCGGTAGACAGAATCCACAGGACCACAACGGCAAATATCACTAAACCCGGAAAAAAGTTAAGCACTTCAGTTAATGGTATTGTTACGGGTATTTTAAATGTTGACAACAGAAAAATCGAAATACTGGAGTTACGAAATATTATTTCAGATATTAATCCGAATATTAAATTTTGATTTTTAGATTATTTGCATTGTATATAATAGGCGGGTGACTTATGAATAAATGTAAGTTATGTAAAAAATCAATTCCCGACGGAGCAGAATACTGCAATGAGTGTATAAGTAAGAAAGATTTTGCAACAGATGAATCGTATTTGGATAATTTGCTTAACTCTGTCCTGGAAGAAACAGTATCCGCACGTGATGTATATAAGAAGCAGTCCGATCATGAGGAAGATTCCGACAACGGGAATACGACATCAGAAAATACCGTTGATTTGGCTGATTTATATGATTTTGAGCAGTTTGATATTACAGAAGATTTGGACGAGCAGGTAAGTATTAATGCCGTTATCAACAGCGAAGATATCTTTGGTGAAGCAATAATGACGGAAAATAATTCGGATACATACGAAGATGCTAATAATGCAGATATATCAGAAAATACAGGGATAGCTGTGAACATAAATGATTATGAGGACAGAACTGATATGATAAAAGAAGATAATTTTTCAGACCTTTATAATAATATTGATACCGAATTTTTGCAGGTGGATCGTCAGAATGATGATTTTAACAGCGATGAGCATAGAAACGAAAACGATTACGGTGAAGATGAAGAAGCTTCAGATTTGCCGATAGATGAGTTGATAAAACAATTTGATCTGGCTGTTGAAGATACTTCTTCCTATGATACCGGTCTGTATAGTGATGTTTCTGATGAAGACTTAAGTAAAATAAATGTTAATAGCAACTATGACATGGAAAAGAAAGGAACAGATGATTTGCGGGACAATAATTTAACACCGGAGGACGAACTTTTAAGCCTTTTAAATCAGTTTGATCCGGATGATCCGGTTGCCAGTGACATTCAATCTATTACCGAACTTCTCGGGGGACTTGAGCAGGAACTTAAGAATGATGATTACTCTTATTTTGCGGACAATGCAGATCCTGTGTCAACGAATATCAAGGAAGAGGTACAGGATGACAAGAAGGAACCCGATAATGGAATAAAATATATAACACCAGATTTTGACGAGGAAGAAAATATACATAAGAAATCAAAGAAAAAAGGGAAAAAGGCAAAAAATAAGGAAGAGGAACCGAAAGAAAAGAAAGGCATCTTGCAAAGATTATTCGGAAATGTAAAAGAAGATAAGGACGATATATCTTTTGATAAACAAGAGACATTCTTTGATGAAACGGAAGAAAATGATGACATAGATGACAAAAAGTACAAGAAAAAGAAGAAAAAAACAGGCAAAAAAGCAGCAAGTCTTAAAGTAAATGACAAAGAAGATATTACTTTTGATGATGGCGACAGTGAAGCTGAAGAAAAAAAGAAAGCGAAAAAAGTAAAAAAGGAAAAAAAGAAAAAAAAGAAAAAAGAAAAGGTTGTAGTAATTGAAGAAGAGATAGATGAGGGACGCATAAATAAAGCAGGAGCTGCTATTGTATTTTTGTTCTTCGGTATTATTACAACAATAATTATTGTTACAACAAATGGCTTTTCATATAGGCAAAATATTAGTAATGCATCCAGATATTTTGATATGAAAGAATATGCACAAGCATATGATAAAATTATGGGACTTGATATAAAAGATGAAGACATTGAACTTTATAATAAAATAAAAACTGTAATGATAGTTCACAAACAACTGGAATCATATTATAATTACTACGATCTGAAAATGTTCCCTGAGGCTTTGGACTCACTTCTTAAGGGACTAAAGAGATATGAAAAATATATTGAGCTTGCTACTTTACTCGGTATTAATGAAGACCTGGATTATATAAGAAGCCAGATTGTCGAGGAATTATATCATGTATTCAGCATGACAGAAGAAGAAGCTTTAGATATTATTAATATCGAAAATCAAGCAGATTATACTGAAGCGGTATATGAGGCTGTACATGATATTATGGCATATTATTAATTTTAATTGCTTTATTCGATTCGATGATGGGAGAGTGATTTATGAGACCGGTAAGAGTTATACCCTGCCTTGACATACATAACGGACGGGTAGTCAAGGGAGTAAAATTTACAGATTTGAAGGACGCAGGGGATCCGGTAGAAATTGCTGCGGCGTATGACAAGGCCGGTGCCGATGAGTTGGTATTTTTGGATATATCGGCAACCGTCGAAGAAAGAAACACGAATATGAATGTTATGAGTAAAGTGGCCAAAGCGGTTTCGATTCCTTTTGCGGTAGGGGGAGGAATCCGTACAATAGAAGATATTGAAAGAATTTTGAATATCGGGGCAGCCAAAGTAGGGATTAATTCCGCTGCCATTGAAAATCCCGATTTAATCAAAAACGCTGCCGATAAATTCGGAAGCAGACGGATAGTTCTTGCCCTTGATGCAAAAAAGAAGGCTGACGGTTCGGGCTGGACTGTTCTGAAAAACGGCGGCATGGTCGATACTGGAATAGATGCTGTAAAATGGGCGGTTCAGGCCGTAGAGCTTGGAGCCGGTGAAATACTTTTAACAAGTTTGGACTGCGACGGAACTAAAGACGGTTATGATCTGGAACTTACTAAGGCCATTTCCGAGAGTGTATCTGTTCCGGTTATTGCATCCGGAGGAGCAGGAAAACTGGAGCATTTTTATGATGCCGTAACTATAGGGAAAGCAGATGCGGTTTTGGCAGCATCCTTATTCCATTTTAAAGAAGTTGAAATTATGGAAGTAAAACGCTATTTGAGCCAAAAAGGATTAAACGTAAGGTTGTGAACATAAATGGGTGCTATTACAAACGACTGGCTGTATGCTATCGGAGATGAATTTAAAAAACCATATTATAAAGAATTATATAATTTTGTAGTTAACGAATACAGAAAACATGTCATATATCCTAAGGCAGACGATATTTTCAATGCTTTTCATTTAACCCCGCTTAGTAAAGTCAAGGTGGTTATAATAGGGCAGGACCCTTATCATAATGAAAATCAGGCTCATGGTTTATGTTTTTCGGTTAAACCGCATGTAGATATACCGCCATCTTTAATGAATATTTTTAAGGAGCTTAGAGATGATTTGGGATGTTATATTCCCAATAACGGTTGTCTTGAAAAGTGGGCTAGACAGGGTGTATTGCTATTAAATACCGTATTAACGGTCAGGGCCCATAGTCCTTTATCACATCAGGGAAGAGGATGGGAAATTTTTACCGATGCGGTAATCAGAGCTGTAAATGATCTTGACAGGCCGGTAGTTTTTATTCTTTGGGGCAAGCCTGCACAAAGCAAAAAGAAAATGCTGACTAACAGCAAGCATTTGATTTTGGAAGCACCTCATCCCAGTCCCTTATCGGCTTCAAGAGGATTTTTCGGAAGCAGACCTTTCAGTAAAACTAATGAGTTCCTTATAAAAAATAATATAGAGCCGATTGATTGGCAGATTGAAAATATTTAAGTTACATATAACATTGAGAGTTGTAAAATCTGATGTGTACAAATTAAATGTAGACACGATGACTTTTCGTTAAAACTCATGGAAGCCAATTTCTTAAAAAACTGAAACAGTATAAATATTAAGCGCCAGAAGCCTTGTTAAAACTTTCGCTTCTGACGCTTTGTTTTTGTGGATTATGAAATGATGATTACATAGCTTTATTCATGTTTTTTACTGCCGTAGACAACATAAGTTTCAGCCGGTTCAACTGGTTAACTTCGCTGGCGCCGGGGTCGTAATCGATTGCGACGATATTTGCCTCGGGATGGCGGCGCCTTATTTCTTTTATTACGCCCTTGCCCACAATATGATTCGGCAGGCAGGCAAAAGGTTGTGTACATACAATATTGTAAACTCCGGAATGGATAAGCTCCATCATTTCTCCGGTTAAGAACCAGCCTTCCCCGGTCTGGTTTCCGACAGATACGATGTCCTCGGCGTATTTTGCCAGCTTCTTTATGTGTACGGGAGGATCAAAGCGCTTGCTCTTTTTAAATGCTTTTACAGCTTCTTTGCGCATTTGCTCCAGTGCCCATATGACTATATTTGAAATATAGGCGGATCTCTTGCTTTTTCCGAGATATCTTGATTTAAAATTATTGTTGTATGCGCAATACAACAAGAAGTCCATTAAGTCGGGTACAACAGCTTCGGCTCCTTCCGCTTCCAAAAGCTCTACGAGATAGTTATTGGCTGCGGGAAGGAATTTTACCAGGATTTCACCTACAACACCCACTTTAGGTTTCTTCATGTCTTCGTGAATAGGAAGGTTATCGAAATCGCGGATTATACCTCTTACGTTTTTCTTAAATTCACTCCATTTGCCTTTCTTAAGGCTTTCTATGCATATGTCCCGCCATTTTGCATGAAGGGCATTGGCTGAATCAGGGACTTTTTCGTAAGGTCTCGTTTTATATAAAACCCGCATGAAAATGTCTCCGTATACCAAAGCCTGCATGGCTTTAATAAGAAGTTTTGGCGTAATTTTTAATCCAGGATTCTTTTCAAGACCTGCGGCATTTAAGGATATAACCGGTATATGGGACATTCCGGCCTTGTTTAGGGCACGGCGGATAAATCCTATATAGTTGGTTGCACGGCATCCGCCGCCGGTTTGAGTAATAATTATGGCGACCTTGTTTAAATCATATTTGCCTGACAGCAGGGCATCCATAATCTGGCCTACTACAATCAGGGACGGATAGCATGCGTCGTTGTTGACATACTGAAGCCCCACATTAACGGCACGGCGGTTGTCGTTGGGAAGAACAACCACATTGTAACCTCCGCTTCTTAAGGCAGGTGCAAGAAGTTCGAAGTGTATCGGAGACATCTGCGGCGCCAAAATGGTATAATTGTCTTTCATATCTTCGGTGAATAATACCCTGTGATAAGCGGAAGAAGCAACTTCCGATTTATAACCCATTCTTTCTCTTTCCTTGACAGCTGCAAGCAGAGACCGGATTCGGATTCTTGCCGCTCCCAGGTTGCTTACTTCGTCTATCTTTAGTACCGTATATATTTTACCGGCAGAAGCCAGGATATCATGTACCTGATCCGTTGTTATAGCATCCAGACCGCAGCCGAAGGAATTAAGCTGTACGAGTTCAAGATTAGGCTGAGTGCGGACAAAGGAAGCCGCAGCATACAATCTTGAATGATACATCCATTGGTCAACCACAAGGGTAGGGCGGTCAACCTTGGCAAGATGAGATACGGAATCTTCGGTAAGTACGGCAATTCCGAAAGAGTTAATCATTTCCGGAATTCCGTGGTTGATTTCAGGGTCGATATGATAAGGCCTTCCCGCAAGTACGATGCCTTTTTTCCCTGAAGCCCGAAGATATGCCAGGGTTTCTTCTCCTTTTTTTCTTATATCGTCTCTTGCTTTGCATAATTCTTCCCAGGCTGTTTTACATGCGTCCTTAATTTCAGACTTGGATATACCTTTCTTTGTAAAGATTTCAACCAGCCTGTCAGTCAGTATTTCTTCACTTTCAAAAGAAAGAAAATGATTGGCAAATTCTATGGAAGGGTCTCTAAGTTCTTCTACGTTATTCTTTATATTTTCAGGGTATGAAGTTACAATAGGGCAGTTATAATGGTTGTTGGCTTCCGGAAATTCCACTCTTTCATATGGAATACTTGGATAGAATATAAATTTTATACCCTGATCAATCAGCCATTTTACATGGCCGTGGGCCAGCTTTGCCGGATAGCATTCGGATTCACTGGGTATTGATTCGATTCCCAGCTCATATATCTTTCTGGTTGAAGGAGGGGACAAAACAACATGATAACCCAGCTTTGTAAAGAAAGTATGCCAGTAAGGATAATTCTCATATATGTTTAAAACTCTCGGTATACCAACCGTACCACGGACTGCCTGCTCTTTAGGAAGCGGTTCATATCCGAAGTAGCGTTTCATTTTATAATCAAATAAGTTGGGTACGTTTTCAGAGCTTTTTTCCTTGCCGAGGCCTTTTTCACATCTGTTGCCTGTAATAAAGCGTCTGCCGCCGGTGAATTTATTGATGGTAAGCATACAGTTGTTAGTGCATCTGCCGCAGCGGGCAAGGGTAGTTTCAAATTTCAGCTCATTGATTTGGTCGATTGTGAGCATGGTGCTTTCGCCGCCGTCATAATTCTTTCTTGCTATTAATGCTGCACCGAAAGCTCCCATGATACCGGCAATATCCGGCCTTACAGCTTCACAGCCTGATATAATCTCAAAGCTTCGAAGCACTGCGTCATTATAAAACGTTCCGCCCTGTACAACTATTTTATTGCCCAGATCCTTAGGGCTTGTAACCTTAATAACTTTATACAAGGCATTTTTTATTACGGAATAAGCAAGCCCTGCTGAGATATCGGCAACACTTGCTCCTTCTTTTTGCGCCTGTTTTACCTTTGAATTCATAAATACGGTACATCTGGTACCCAAATCTATAGGATTTTTGGCAAAGAGAGCAACTTTTGCAAAATCTTCAACTTCATAATTTAAGGATTTGGCAAAAGTCTCGATAAAGGAGCCGCATCCTGATGAACAGGCTTCGTTAAGAAGAACGTTGTCTACGGTATTGTTTTTTATCTTGATGCATTTCATGTCCTGACCGCCTATGTCAAGGATGCAGTCTACATCCGGTTCAAAAAAGGCGGCGGCATAATAATGGGCAACGGTTTCGACTTCACCGTCATCAAGCATAAGGGCAGCCTTAATCAGGGCTTCTCCGTACCCTGTAGAACAGGCGCGGACTATCTTTGCATCTGGCGGAAGTATCTCATAGATTTCCTTAAGGGCTTTTATGGTGGTTTTTAAGGGACTTCCGTTATTATTGCTGTAGAAAGAATAAAGCAATGTTCCGTCTTCGCCGACTACCGCCACTTTTGTGGTAGTGGAACCGGCATCGATACCAAGAAAGCATTTTCCTTTATATTCGCTTAAGTTTCCTTTCTTTATTGTATGTACTGCGTGTCTTTTTCTGAATTCTTCGTATTCGGCTTCGTCATTGAACAAAGGTTCTAGCCGTTGTACTTCAAATTCCATCTTTATTCCTTCGGACAGTTTTGCATGAAGGTCCGAAAGCTTGGTTGTTTTTTCTTCCTTGCTGTTCATGGCTGCACCGATGGCTGCAAACAGGTGGGAATTTTCGGGTGATATTATTTGCTCATCGGTCAGTTTAAGGGTACGTATAAATGCATTTCTAAGTTCCGAAAGGAAATGTAGAGGGCCTCCCAGGAATGCAATATTACCGCGGATCGGTTTACCGCAGGCAAGGCCGCTGATAGTCTGGTTTACCACCGCCTGGAATATGGAGGCGGCTAAATCAGGCTTTGTTGCGCCTTCGTTTATAAGAGGTTGTACGTCTGATTTTGCAAATACTCCGCATCTGGCTGCGATAGGGTAGATTGCTTTATAATCTTTAGCGTATTCATTAAGGCCAGCGGCATCGGTTTTAAGTAAGCTTGCCATCTGATCAATAAAGGCTCCTGTTCCTCCGGCACAGATACCGTTCATTCTCTGTTCTACACCGTTGGTAAAATACAAGATTTTGGCATCCTCACCACCAAGCTCAATGGCAACGTCCGTATGAGGGGCGTAATACTGAAGTGATGTGGCTACAGCTACAACTTCCTGGACAAAAGGAACGTCCAGGTGTTTAGAAATAGCCAGTCCTCCCGAACCTGTTATGACAGGTTGTATTGTAAAATCCCCCAGATAATCCTGAGCTTTTTTTATAAGGGACGCCAGTGTTTCCTGTATATTGGCAAAATGACGCTCATAAGCGGAAAAAACGATTTCATTTTCTTTATTTAAAATCACAATTTTAACTGTGGTTGAGCCTATATCAATACCCAAAGAATACTTAATGCTACTCATGACGTACTCCTTATCAATATCTAAATTTTAGCAGTTAAAATTAACTTCATTAATTATACGACACATGATTTTTAAGTTCAACATCATAAATATTATAAAAAAAATAAGAACTCGTTAAGGAATTCTAAATCATTTTTAAAATTTTATGGCCATAAACTTTTATATATATGATATGCAAATGTCGTAATTTTGCTAATATTAAACATATTTGCGATTAATTTATCCGGTAAAATAAAATACTTTTGTAACAAATTATATGGTAAACAGAACCATTTATGTTAATAAATGAATATAATAGAATTAATCAAAGCAGTAAGCTGTATCAATTGGGGATGATGCTGAATTGTTCTGTATATATTATGAAATAAAAAAAGGAGATACTTTATACTCCATAAGCCGAAGATATAATGTGGATCTGAATGCCATTATTATGGCAAATCCCTTCATCAATGTATATAACCTTAAAATAGGTGATGTAATCTGTTTGCCATGCGTTCCGCATAACAGATATACTAATTACACCACATATTTGGTGGAGGAAGGAGATACCTTAGGAAGTATAATTGAAAAAAGCGGAATTAACCTGGCTGATTTGATGGAAGCAAACGATATAAATTCCATTGTTTTGAAGCCGGGAACAACCATTACTGTGCCTGTTTTGGGAGACGGTGAATAAATATCTGCAATTTAAAAAAATATATTTATAAAATTATGCCTCAGAGGTGCATATTCAAAGCACCTCTTTTTATACCCCCTTTTTTGTTTGACAAAGGATATAGAAAAACATATAATAAAAATTGATATTCTGAATTGGAAGAATTCTGTTTTTTATAAAAAACAGAACAGATTACAATATAAAGTTCATGTAATTATTTGAAAGGCACAGGTGTTAACATGAGATTTTTACAGCGGCTTGAAAGGAAATTTGGAAGATACGCAATTCCGAATCTTATGAAATATGTTATTGTACTTTATGCAGTCGGAATTTTGATATTCTCAGTAAGTCCTTATGCATATCTTGTTCTGGGTCTGGAAGTGGATAAAGTATTAAAGGGACAAGTCTGGAGACTTGTAACATTTTTAATACCTTACAATAGGTTCGGTGATATTTTATTTGTATTTTTAAAAGCTTATATTTTCTACATGGTAGGTAATGCTTTGGAAAATGCATGGGGTGCATTTAAATTAAATTTATATTTTTTTAGTGCGGTTATTTTTAATATATTGGCAGCTTTTATAGTTTACGGGGTATTCAGGATAAACATTTTGGGGCATATTTTGATGGTATATTATTCACCCCTTGATATTATATACAGTTCCATGTTTTTTGCCTTTGCCGCAACATATCCGAATTTGCAGTTTTTGCTGTATTTTATCATACCTATTAAAGCAAAGTATCTGGCATGGTTTAACGGAGCAGTTTATATTTATGAAATATTCAAATTAATAAGGGGAAGATTCTACCTGGGTATAATTCCGATTGTTGTATCCCTGTTAAACTTTATTATTTTCTTTTTAGGGACCAGAAACTACAGAAGGATATCGCCTCGGGAGCTGGAGCGTAAAGCTAATTTCCGCAGACAGGTTAAAGAAGGACTACGATATAATTCTACAGGCCGTCAGACTGTAATAACCAGGCATAAATGTGCTGTTTGCGGAAGGACTGAACTTGATGACGATGATCTGGAATTCAGATTTTGCTCAAAATGTGACGGTAATTATGAATATTGCATGGAGCATTTGTTTACTCACGAGCATGTAAAAAAGCAATAGTAAAAATTTTATTTGTTATGGCATAATAAAGCAGACTAAAATCTTATGTCAGGATGGTATATATGAACAAAAGACTTAAAAGCATGTATAAAGAGATAATTAACAATAAAAATTTAAAGGATAATATTCCGACATTTTTGGATTTGATGGCAGATAAGTATTATACGTCTGCATTATTCAGACTGTCTTTGCATTATTTTACTTTCTATGAAATGTATTGTGATGACGGCCGGTTATGGGACAGCCAGCTTAAAGACTATTTTGAGAAAGTTAACAGGATAATTTCACAGCTTGTAAATGACAGTCAAAGAAGTGAAAATAAAGACCGCATACAGGAGACAGATGAAATTAGAAACGGTATTATGGCCAGGATGAACTGCCTGACCTATTACACAGACCTGTTTGAAATATATGAATATGCTTTGAACCGAGTAGAGTACAGGTTTAAGGATGTAAAAGAGCTGGAAGACGACGAAGAATTGGCAAGAAAGATTTTGCGTTTTATCTTCGAATCTAATGACAACGTTACGGTCAATGAATTGATAAAAGAGGTAATCGGACAACTTCCGGTTCGTATCACAAAGCAAAAATACTTTGAATATCTGAAAGACGGTTTTAAGGAACTTATTGGTGCTTCACAGGACAGTTTTGAAACATATCTTTATATGATAAGAAGTTCAGCTTTACTTGATTATGATAAGAATATCGAAGATATTTACCCGGATTTGTGGGAGAAGAAAGGAAATTTAGAAAAAATAGATTTTAAAACCATTACGAAAGAGGAATATGAAAGTGCAATTAATCTTATTTCCGAAGCGGTAAAATTCCTTGAAACAGCAACTACGGCATACTATAGTTTAACGGAATTGGTAAACGACCTGTATGCTCTTTTGGTTTGCGCGCCTTTTAAAGGGGATACCTATGAGGAGCAAGATCTTAAAGAGGCAGCATATTTTATAATTAAAGAAATCAATACGGAATATTATAAAAATACACAGGACGAGATATCGCAAGAAGTAGTTGACAAATTTAAGGTTTTGGAAGGTTTTCAGGAAGAAACCGAATTTGATTTATTAAGTCTGGAAGATGCCCTCTTTCATTTAAGTGAACATCACAAAAAACTGGTGGAAGATACAGCGGATAATGAATTGTTTAATTCCCTGCTTTTAAGCAAAGACCTGCTTTCAGACAGCCTGTTCATAGATCTGCACAAGAGTAAAAGTACAGATAAAATCGGAAAAGAAAGATTTCAAAAGGAAATCGACAGGCTGATTGAGGATCTGTCAGGTAAATTTCAGACCTGTGACCGTATGATTATGAGAGCCATAATGGCAAATACAATTAACAAGGTTCCGGTATTTTTCAATAATCATTCCGAAGTTATGAATTATGTTATTTATTCGCTAAGTAAGTGTACCGATATGGCAGAAAAGTACGCATGTATCGAAATATTAAATGAGATTATGGATTATCAGCTGATTTAAAGCCTAATTTGTATTACCGGTGGTAATTTGTGGAATAATATATAACTGGAGGGTTATCCCAATGGTACAATGGGCATCAAGATTATATATCGGCGATAAACTTTTGAAAAAAAAGGACAAAACTATTGCTTCTATAAATAACAGAAGGATGACTTATGATGTCTTTTGCATAGCTTTGGCATCACACCCCGGTAATCTTTTTGATATCATGAATGCCAATGAACTTTTATTTCCTCATTATCAGAAAACGGAAATTAAAATTGTAGGTTTAGCCAAAGGCAGGGACGAGGCGATAAGCCTTGTGCAGGATATGATTATGGAAATTTATAATAATACCGGTTCTTTTAACGTAAGGGATTATTTTGTCTAAGTATATATTTGCTTGGCATTTGGATTT
>CAZIHC010000035.1:0-12994 GCA_964538605.1 uncultured Herbinix sp.
ATGCAGGTTTTAATTACTTGTTCAGAGGTACCGCTAACGGTAATCTGCCTAATGCTGCTTGCGTAGACGCTATGAAAGAAATGGGCGTTAAATCCGTCGGTATCTTATATGTAGCAGCAGAGAACGGTGAATCCGGTGTTAAGAGCTTTAAATCCTACATGGGAGACGATATCAAAATTTTAGTTGAAGAGACTTATCAGCCTACAGATACAGACTATACCGGACAAATTAACAAGATCCTTGCAGCTAATCCTGATGCGGTTCTTCTCTATGGTATGACAAATGAATGTGCATTGGCAATCAAGCAATTCAGAAGAAACGGTTATGAAGGATATATCTTCGGACCTGAAGCACTCGGTGTGCCTGATCTTCTTAACGTAGCAGGCGAAGCTGCCGATAACGTAATTTTCGGTTCTGCAGCAGTTATTCCTGCAACTATTGACGATGCTGTTAATGAAGTTGAAAAAGCATTCCTTGAAGCATTCGTTGCAGAATATGGTCAAATGCCTTTGTCCGACGTTGTATACAGAGGTTATGACTCCGTAATGATTATTGCTGAGGCTCTCAGAAATGCCAAGGATATAAATGATCCTGAATCCATCCGTGAAGCAATGCTTAACATTACATCATTAAGCTTAATCCATGGCACATATAATTTCTCCGACGGTTCCGGTGACGGTTTATCAAATGCACGTAACTACATCATCCAAAACGGTAAACATGTTTCCTTCCCTGAGTGGAGAAAAGCAAATCCTGATAAATAAATTATAAGAACTATAAATGACCTGAAAAATTTAATAATAGCATAACGTAGATGTATTAAGGAATTTGGCTGTTGCACAAATGACATTCTTCACAAAAGCTTTGTAATAGCAAAATCATTCGGGCTAAGTAAATCGGCTTCGGTAATTTATGTGAAGAATAAAAGTACAACAGCTAAATCTTTAATACAGCATCTAGGAAGAGAGGGATTAGAATGATTATTCGATTAATAATCGGTGCACTGATGATCGGTAGTGTATACGGTGTTGTAGGAATCGGATATGGCCTTATATATAAAGCTTCTGGACTTATGTCACTGGCTCAGGGTGATATGCTCATGTTCGGAGCATTCCTGGGAATTACCTTTTATAAATATCTAAAACTGCCCTTTATTGTTTCATTATTGTTAACTATGGTATTGATGTTTTTCCTGGGTATGTTTATAGAGCGGGTAATGGTAACCAAGTTAATCGAAAGAGGAGCACAAACGGTTTACGTAATATTATGTACCATTTCCATATCCATGATACTGCAAAACTCATCAATGTTGACATGGGGAAGCAACGTGCTTCAGTTCCCTGCAATATTTAAAAAATCATCGATTAAGATTTTAGGAGTAGGAGTTGCCCCTGAAAACTTACTGGTATTGGGAGTAGGCGTTATAATCATGGTTGCTTTACAGCTGTTCTTAACCAAAACCAAATTTGGTATATCAATGAGAGCAGCAGCCCAAGATGAACTTGCAGCAAGCTCACTGGGAATTAATGTTCCCCATACAAAAGGAACTGCCTGGGGAATTGCATCCATGCTGGCTGGAGGTATCGGGGTGTGTGTAGGACCGGTATTCGGCGTATATATGTCCATGGGTTCAATGATCGGACAAAAAGCGTTTGCAGGAGCAGTAGTAGGCGGATACGGAAATATGTACGGTGCTATAATTGGCGGTGTATTGTTCGGATTTTTAGAAACATTCGTTTCTGCTTATCTGACATCCAATTATAAAGATTTCATTACATTCGGCATACTGATTGTTGCTATGATATTCATGCCCAAAGGTATCTTTAATGAGGAGGTAATGGAATAATGGGACAAAATAAAAAATCCGTAGGGCAGTTTATCCGTGAGAAAAAGTTTATTATGCTTTTTTGCTTGGCCATTGCCTTACTTGTATCATATTTGCTTAAAAGTAATTACCCTTCTTTAATCCTGTGTTTTATCTGTATAAATACAATAGCGGTAACAGGACTTGACCTGCTGTTCGGATATACCGGACAGGTTTCTTTCGGACATGCCGGTTTTTATGCAATAGGTGCTTATGCATCCACTATTTTATCAATGAAACTTGGAATTCCTGTAGCATTAAGCATGATTTTGGCGGCATTAATTTCTATGTTTTTTGGTTTTATAATCGCCATTCCGGCATCAAAACTGGTAAAACACTTCCTGTCACTTTTGACTATCGCATTCGGTAACATGGTTTACATATTTTTATCGGTTACAAAAAGTCTTACAAACGGATTTAGCGGAATAATAAACATTCCGGACCTTGTTCTGTTTGGTTACAGGTTTAAAACTAACCAAAGCTACTTCTTTTTATTTGCTGCTTTAGCAGTAATAACACTGATTGCAAAGAATAGATTAATTAAATCCAGATTCGGAAGAGCTTTAATTGCGGTAAGAGAAAATCCTCATGCCGCGGCAGGTATGGGTATTAATGTGAGTTATTATAAGGTTATGGCCTTTGCCATCAGTGCATTCTTTACAGGCCTTGCAGGTTCCTTATATGCACATCTTATGGGCTTTATCAGTCCGGACGGTTTCAACAATACCCAGTCCAATGCCTTTATGACAATGTTATTGTTCGGCGGTATAGCTTCTACATTTGGTCCTTTGATCGGTTCTACAATATTAACAGTTGTAACTGAGGTAATGCAGGAATTTGTGCAGTATCAGATGCTTCTTTATGCATTATTTATTTTATTGGTATTATACATGATGCCAAACGGTGTATCCGGCTTAGTAAATAAAATATCAGCCAGGATAGCTAAGAAGAAAGGGAAGAAGGTGAAACCGCATGCTTAAACTTGAGAATGTTACTATAAAATTCGGCGGTCTGATTGCGGTAAACGATGTTTCATTGGAAATACCTAAAGGAAGCATATTCGGTTTAATCGGACCTAACGGTGCCGGTAAAACTACATTATTTAACTTAATAAGCGGTGTTTATAAGCCAACAAGTGGCAATATCATTTTCCAGGGAAAGCAAATAGGAGGCATGCCCCCTTACAAAGTTAACGAACTGGGCATTGCCAGAACCTATCAAAATATAAATTTGTTTAAGAAGATGACGGTTTTAGAAAATGTTATGGTGGGTTGCCATACAAGGAGCAAAGAAGGAATTTTCGGAGCTTTACTAAGAACCGGAAGACAGAAAGCAGAAGAAAAAGCCATCGTTAAAAAAAGTATGGAAATTCTCGAATTTATGGGACTTAAGGATAAGGCGAATTTTTTAGCCAGCAATCTTTCATACGGTGAGCAAAGAAGACTTGAAATCTCAAGAGCCTTGGCTTCGGATCCCCAATTAATTCTTCTTGATGAGCCGGCAGCCGGTATGAATGCCAATGAAAAACTGGAACTGAATGATACCATTAAGAAGATAAATAAATTGGGTATTACGGTACTTTTGGTTGAACATGATATGAAGGTTGTTATGAACATCTGCGATACGGTGTGCGTACTAAACTACGGCAAGAAATTGTGTGTCGGAAAGCCGGAATATGTTCAAAACAACAAAGAAGTTATCGAGGCTTATTTGGGAGGTGACCTAGATGTCTAAAAAGATGCTTGAGGTAAAAAATCTGAATTTTCATTACGGAGAAATACATGCCCTTCAGGGAATATCCCTGGATGTTTCAGAAGGTGAAATTGTTACTTTAATCGGCGGAAACGGGGCCGGTAAAACCACAACTTTAAGATCCATTTCAGGCCTTCTGGGTAAAATTACATCCGGTGAAATATATTTTATGGGTCAAAGAATAGACGGCTTAAAACCTCATACTATTGCATCCATGGGACTTGCTCAGTGTCTGGAAGGAAGACATGTTTTCGGCAACTTAACGGTTAAAGAAAATCTGATGATGGGAAGTTACAACAGAAAAGACAAAGCCGGAATAAAAGATGATTTGGATTATGTATACGGCTTGTTTCCCAGGTTAAAAGAAAGAGAAAAGCAAAGCGCCAGAACCCTTTCCGGCGGTGAGCAGCAAATGCTTGCTGTTGGCAGAGCTTTAATGCAAAAACCAAAGCTGATTATGATGGATGAGCCTTCACTGGGCCTTGCCCCGCTTGTCATAAAAGAGATTTTTGAAATAATAAAAACCATAAATAAAGACGGTATAGCTATATTGCTTGTAGAGCAAAACTCCAAAGCGGCGTTGCAGATAGCCCACAGAGGATATGTTATCGAAACGGGACATATCGTAACAAGCGGATCCGCAAAAGATCTGATAAATGATGAAACCATACAGGCAAGTTATCTCGGTAAAAAATAATCGGTATGGAGGGTAAAATGGATATAGCATATTTAAAAGAAAAATGTAATCAAATAAGGATAGATACTTTAAAAGAAATCCATGTGGCAGGGTCAGGTCATCCCGGAGGATCCTTATCTATGACAGAAATTATCGTATCTCTGTATTATTACAAGATGAAAATCACTCCGAAAAATCCGCTTGATCCTTTAAGAGACCGCTTTGTACTTTCAAAAGGGCACGCGGCACCGATTTACTATGCCGTATTGGCAGACAAAGGTTTCTTTGACAAAGAACTTTTATGGACTCTGCGAAAGCTTCACAGCCCTTTGCAGGGACATCCCGACAAAAAGAAACTTCCAGGTGTTGACGCATCAACCGGTTCTTTGGGCCAGGGTGTATCAATTGCAACAGGTATGGCTTTGGCTGCAAAAATGCAAGGAAACGGTGTAAACGTATATGCGGTATTGGGCGACGGAGAACTGCAGGAAGGTTTGGTTTGGGAAGCTGCTATGGCTGCAGGCCATTATAAACTGGACAATTTAACCGTTATAGTAGACAATAACGGTTTACAGATAGACGGTTCATGTGATCAGGTTATGAGTCTGCTTGATATCGGCAAGAAATATGAATCCTTTGGTTTTACGGTTTACGATGTTAAAGACGGTAATGATCTTGAGCAGATAATAGAAGCGCTGGATGCTCCGTCTTACGGAAAACCTAAATGTATTGTAGCCCATACTGTAAAGGGCAAAGGAGTATCCTTCATGGAAAATTCAGTGGGCTGGCACGGCAAAGGACTGAATGATGAGGAACTGAATAAAGCATTAGCAGAATTGGGAGGTAAATAATATGGCAGATTTAATAGCAACCAGAGAAGCATACGGACAGGCTATTGCGAAACTGGGAGAAGTCAATGAGAAAATCGTTGTAATGGATGCTGATTTATCTCATGCGACCATGACCTGTTATTTTGCGGACAAATTTCCGGGCAGATTTTTTAACGCAGGAATCGCAGAAGCCAATATGACATGTATGGCCGTAGGGTTTGCAGATGCAGGTTACATTCCCTTTGTCAGCACATTCGCAATATTCGGAACAGGAAGAGCCTATGAGATGGTAAGAAACTCAATCTGCTATCCTCATATGAACGTGAAATTGGCTATGACCCATGCCGGAATCTCTTTAGGAGGCGATGGCGGCAGCCATGAAACCATAGAGGATATTGCCCTGATGCGAGTACTGCCCGGTATGACGGTTTTAGTCCCTTGCGATGCCAATGAAACATATAAGGCTGTCGAAGCTGCTGCAAAAATAGACGGTCCTGTTTATATAAGGCTAGCCAGGATGGCAACCAAAGTATTTGATGATATGCCTTTTGAAGTAGGCAAAGCCAATGTTTTAAAAGACGGAAAAGATGCGGTGATATTTGCCTGCGGTACAATGGTAGAGTGTGCATTTGAGGCAGCAAAAAAATTGGCAGAGGACGGTTTAGATGTGGCAATCGTTAATATCCATACCATAAAGCCGATTGATAAAGACACAATAAAGACATATGCCGCTAAATGCAAAAATGTAATAACACTTGAAGAGCATTCCGTAATCGGTGGACTGGGAGATGCCGTAGCCGAAGTGCTTTTGGAAGAGGGCGGCTGCAGAATAAAGAAACTGGGCGTACAGGACGAGTTCGGACAATCCGGAACTCCGGAGGAATTACTTAAAACATACCGCCTGGATCCTGAAAGTATTTATGAGGATATTATTAAATTTTTAAGATAGAATAAATGATTATATAGCTAAGAGGTAGAATAATATGAAGATATAACTAAGTTTAAAACATAATATACATAATTTTAATTTAGTTTCTGATATACAGAAGATATTTTAATTAGATAGTTACAGCTAATTATAACATTCATATTTCATATAAAGAGCATCGGTTATAAGTAACGGGGCCTCCTCCCGACTTAAACGATGTTCTTTTTTATATTTATTAGACTAATAATTTCATTGTCAGGAGTATTGTAGCTGGATTTTTCAAAAAGTTATGAAATAACAAATCAATACGGGGACTTGGTAAAAATGTACGGTAGCGGCATATACGCCCGTGACTCATACTTTGCGGCAACTATTTTTATAGGTACTGATTTTATGATTCTTTTTATTCTTGTCCCTTTATTTATATATACATATATTCAGAATATAAAAAGAACCGATAATATTACAAAGATTAAGCTTTTAACCGTATATTCCGGCGCTTTATATTATGCGGCAAGCCTGTCATTTGGCGTTACTTACAACAGGTATCACTTATTATATATTGGTTTGTTTTCATGTACATAAACTGTGACTTTTTCGTAGGATTAAATATGTGCATACCTAAATTAAAATTAAAATCAGATATAGCTGCTATTGATTACTGCAGGGATGGTCGAATAGAACGGAGTTGTCAAAAAAAATCAAATATGAGACATATTCTAATAGACAAGGGTCAGATTATATAATAAAATTATGTCAAAATGGAGAAACATGGATATATAAATCTGTTATTCAAATAAAAAAAGTGGGGACATTTACATATATCCCCACATATGATTAGTTGTTATAAGTTAACGATATTGCTTAAAATCATTGTAGAGATTCTCAATTGACCTGTCATAAGTTTTCTCGCCGGCTTTTGAAAAGAAACATCCCGGTACTTCTCCGCTTCTGCGGTGATATGCAACACATTCGCAGCATTTGCCATGGCGGGAACAGGAGATATATGTACAGGTGCAATTAATTGAATTGTTACAAGCCATTATAAACCCTCCATACGTAATTTGATACAATAATTATACTAAAAATCAAGGCATATATCAATAAACCATTACCGGAAAGGAAGATACATAATGTCTGCAGCAGCTATGTTTTTTGGCTTTGCAATTTTGCTTGTTGTATTGATTGGGACTAACGGTTATATAGCGCTAAGAATATATCAGGGTGTTAAATATATTATCCCGCAAATAGGTGCGGCAATATTTTTTATCATTGGTTTATTTCTTGTTATTCCGTTTATTTTTGGGTTTTTACGCTCTCAGTTACCGCTTCCGCCATCGGTAAAAAACACTCTGGGAGTTATAAGCTCATATTGGATGGGAATTTTTCTGTATCTGCTTTTCTACTTCGTTGTGGCAGATGCGGTAATACTCCTGTTAAGAATAACTAAAGTAATGCCCGGTCCTGTGCCGCAGAATATATACTTTATATCAGGGTTACTGGTAATTTTGGCAACTATCGTAACGGTTGGATATGGACTTTATAATGCAGGCCGAATAAAGCATGTTTCTTATGAAATCACCCTTGAAAAAAAATATGTACCGTCAGAACTAAAAATAGCTTTAATAAGTGATTTGCATTTGGGAGCTTTAAAATCTGAAAAGCGCCTTGAGAAAATTGTCAGAAATATCAATGACTTAGAGCCGGATATAGTTTGCATAACTGGGGATATTTTTGATAATGATTTTTATGCTATACATAACCCGAATGAAGCAATGAATTTGCTTAAGAATATTAAATCAAAATATGGGGTATATGCATGTCTCGGAAATCATGATGCAGGAAAAACAATAAATAAAATGTTGAATTTTCTGAAACGATGCAATATACGGGTTCTAAATGACGAATATGTTGTCATTGATAATCGGGCAGTTCTTGTAGGAAGGCTGGATCCTTCCCCAATCGGAGGTTATGGAGATATGAAACGTAAAGATATAGAAGAAGTGATAACAGGGATGGATAAGAGTCTTCCTGTTATTGTTATGGATCATAATCCCGCAAACATAGGTGAATACGAAAATAAAGCGGATTTGGTTTTGTCGGGGCATACCCACAGAGGACAAGTTTTCCCGGGCAATCTGGTTACATGGGCTATGTATGTAGTCGATTACGGTTACTACAGAAAAGACAGCAGTAACCCGCATGTTATAGTCACATCAGGGGCAGGAACATGGGGACTTCCTATGCGGGTGGGGTCTAATTGTGAAATTGTCAGTATTAAGTTACGGTAGTTGAAAATTAACTTTTGTAATATAGACAAAATGAATATAATAATTTAGTTTAACTTTTTATGATTGATAGGCATGTTTTATTTAATAGGTTAAATATGCATGTTTATATAACCAATGAAAATCTAAAATAATATAAATACTGGGAGGATAAATATGTATTATTTTAGAGCATTAAACAAATATGATTTAGATAATTATTCACAAAACAAATCAATAGTAGCAAAAGAAAGAATTAATACAAATGATGTAAATGAAGCAAAAAAATGTATAACAAAAATTATACAACATATATTAAACGGATCAGATAACCAATATAGAGGCTGCTGGATATCTGCATGCAAAAGTTTTGAGGTTTGTGTTAAAGAGTTTTCTGTACCTCAAATGGGTAATTATAATACAGCAAAAACCAGGAAGAAAATTGCTGTAATAGAGGGTGAAGATTATTATGGAAATCTTACATATTTAGAGGGAAAGGTAAATGATAAGAGTGTAAAGTTAAATACAAGTGGCTCATATCAAGAATGGTTAAATATATGGGATCAATTGAGTTCTATAAGTAAATTTATAATAGATTTTTCATACCGATATACTCATAAAAAGACTAAATTTAAAGAGTATTCTTTTGGAGATTGGGTTAAAGCAGGATTTATAAGAACCCTTGAAGGAGAAGAATGTGATGGAGTTCCTGGGATACCATCCGGAAATGTTAAAAAAGCAAGTGAAGTATTGATATTAAATGAAATACCATTTGAATCAATAAAAAAAGTTCTTTCATTTTTAGAAATAGATATATTGTACGCATTAAATAAAAATGATTTTAATATGATATTGAAAGATATTATTGATGGTAATATTAATATTACTTTCAATAATAAAAATATCAATTTATGCGTAAATAAAAAAAATGAGATTGTAGTTTTAAATAATGACGAGAAAGAATTATATAAGCAGTTATATATTGATGACAAGTTTATGATTGATCTGGTGTATGATATTTATATAAATAAACAAGGAAATATAGATCTAGATAGTGTTTTAAATATATTCAATGATTTTAAAGAATTAAAACGTAACATTATAAAAAAAATAATAAAAGCGCTAAATAAAGAATCAAATAATAAAATTGTTGAAGATGAACTTTACATAGCTATACTAAATAAACCTTCGCCTGATGAAACTTCATCTGATTGCAATATACTAACCAAATGTATATATGATTTACTAATGATCGGAGACAAGGAAAAGAATGCTTTAATAAAGTATAATGACTCGAATTATTCAAATATTTTAAAAGAATGTATTGACATTCCTTTAAAAATAATGGAATCGGGAAAAACCACTTTTTGTAAATTTCTAAAATTTAAGCAGTAAATTAACTGATTATAGGATTAATAATTAGGTAAGGAAGTATAAAAAAATGAGACTAATTTTTTTGGGTACGTCGGCGGCAACTTCATTTCCTTTGGCATTTTGCAAATGTAAAGTCTAATGCCGGTCATTTAATTACCCGCCTTAAAGAATATGCATCTGAAAATGTTGAACATATCAGTTTGCTAGCATCCAAGGAAACTGTTAAGTCTTTGGACCTTTGGATGAAAACCGAAGACCCGAATGCTGATTTATTCGATGAAAAATGGCTGGACATGCTTAATATGGATATAAGATATATTCGAAGCGGTGAATACATAAAGATCGGTGATTATTCGGTTACGGCAATAGAATCTCTGCACGATACAAGAGAAAATTCCCTGATTTATGTAATCTCTTATAACAATAAAAATATTTTATACGGAACCGATTTGCTAAGATTATCTGAAAAAGCATGGGATATTCTTAAGGGATTTCATCTTGATTTGGTTATACTGGATCAAACATATGGCAAGGGCTTTAACGCCGGAGGACACTTGGATGCGGGGCAGGTAGTTGAGATAATAACAAGAATGAAAGATGAAAAAATCATAGATGAAGAAAGCCTTGTTTATGCTACCCATATATCTCACGAAGGCAATGATACCCATGATGAAATGGAAATGTATGCGGTAAGAAACGGATATCATATAGCCTATGATGGTTTAGAGATTATTATATGATATAAAGTTCAGGAGGGTAAATTGATGGAACTTTATACCAGAAGTTATGACAGAGAATGGAACAGGATAGTACACCTGTATGTAAAACGGCAGGATGATTTGAAAACATATATCAATGATTCCGGAACATGCAAACTCGTACTGGTGAAAAAAGGTAACGGTGTGGTACTTTGCAATAATAAAAAAATACATGTGATAGCACCGGCTCTTTTGTTCTTTAATCATGAAGATAAAGTGCAAAACGACAAAAATAATGTATTGGAATGTGATGTTATTTATTTTAAACCTGAAGTTATCAATGATGAGCTTAAGTATGATGTTTTAACCGGCAAGAACGGATATAAATATGGTATATCAACCTTGCAGGACCGTTATTTGCTTAATGAATTTTATAAGTATGCAAATGAACCTACTAAATTTATGATGCTTAGGGAAGAAGCAATGATTGCCATTCAGCAATTGATCAGAAACATAGAAAAAGAACTGATTGAGCAGAAGGATGGTTATTGGCCCTGCAGGAGCCGTTCGTTTTTCATAGAGTTGTTATTTTACATAGACAGACAGCGGCAATTTCATGATACGGCAGATGATTTTTCAATTATAATGTTGTCACAGTCGGAGAAATATGAAACGGTTCGGCAGATCCTTGCATATATGAATGAAAATATCGGTGAAAGGATTAGTCTTACCGATCTTACAAGAAGATTTGGAATCAACCGAAACCGTTTAAACGAATTATTTACAGAGGCTACCGGAAAAACGGCAATGCAATGCCTAATTCAGATGCGTCTTAAGCTTGCTGCTCTTATGTTAAAGAATACGGAGCTTCCTATTGAGGAAATAGCATATCGGACAGGATATAATGATATGAGCTACTTTACTAAGACATTTAAGACCTTTTTTAATCTAACACCGTCACAGTACAGAAAAGAGGCTGTATGATAGATTATTCAACAACTTCCCCGACGGTAACGGTACCGGAAATGCTTCCTTTCCCGATAATATTACCGGGTACTCCATCAACGGTATCCAATTTTTCTTCTATGGTACTTATCGAAACAAGATTACTGTCAAAGGCACCGGGATATTTTTCCGGGGCTTTTTTTAAAGCATAAACTATAACCTCATATTCATGGGTCCCGCTTGGAGGATATGGACCGATATAGCTGCTTTCCTTAAGTTCAGCCCCAATTGGCAGACTTGTTTCTGTTACGTTTTTAGCTCTCCAGTGGAGCCAATAACCGGCTGAATTGTCTACCATGTAAATGGCGTAACAAGTCGCATCTTCAACTTCATCCCAGCTCAACTGAGGAGAAAGATTTGAGCCTGGCGGAGATGCATAGGTGCTGTTGATAACAGTCAGCCATTTTCCTTCTGACGTAAGAGATTCTGATGTTACATTGATTGTTACAACCCCGGATTCCTTTGATTTACTGCATCCGGACAGAAATGAAACCGAAAGAATTACCAACAATGCGATATACCTTTTTTTCATAATATCACCCTGTTTTATTATTTTGATTTACGCAGCAGTACAGTAGCTTCACTTTATAATTAAGATTGAGTGTGTTTATGTAATTTAATTATCCATAAATTCAACCGGAGCAAAATGGGGTACCTGCAGAAAAATTATAAATATTTGCACATTGTTTTTTGAACGGACACATCCTGCTTTTGTTTTCTATCGGAGAAAATAAAATTTATAGGTTTTTATTATTTAATATAGCGGCGAAAAATATTGAAAGTTGGTACAGTAAACTCTCACTAAAAAAACCTCCTCTCATATACTAAATCTATGACGTTATGAGAGGAGGTTTTATAATGAATATAAAACCGAAACCTATGAAGTTATTACTTACCGGTGCTTTTACATATACATCTGATCAAATAAAAGAGTTGAAAAAATTAGTGGGAGAAGTGGTTTATATTCAAGATGAGAGAGAAGATATAAATATAGACGTGTCGGATATAGACATAGTGGTCTGTAACGGTTTATTTTTGCATCACCCTATTGAGAATTTCAAACAACTTAAATTTATCCAGCTTATAAGTGCAGGTTTTGATAAAGTGCCTATGGATTATATAAAATCTTCAAATATAAAAGTGGAAAATGCCAAAGGAGTATACAGCATCCCGATGGCGGAATGGGTAATCTTAATGATATTGCAGTTTTATAAGAAAAGCAAAACATTTTATAGGCAGCAGCATAATCGTCAATGGATAAAGCAAAGAGATGTCTTGGAATTAAGCGATAAAACAGCAGTAATACTTGGATTTGGCAGTGTCGGAAAAGAAACCGCAAAAAGATTACGTTCCTTCGGCTTATATATAATAGGAATAGATTTAACTGTTATGGAATCAGAGCTAACCGATGAGTTATATTCTTATGATAAACTTGACAGTGTATTAGGCAGAGCTGACATTCTGATATTGTCACTGCCTATATCAAATGAAACATATCATATAATAAACGAAGAAAGAATAAACAGACTTAAAACTTCATGTATACTTATCAATGTATCAAGAGGGGCATTAATAGATGAAAATGCTTTAATTAAAGCGT
>CAZIHC010000036.1:0-12838 GCA_964538605.1 uncultured Herbinix sp.
CTCAAAGCTTACAAAAACAGCGGCCATATGTCCGTCGGTTACCGGCACCCGGATACACTGGGTTGTTATAACCGGTTTCTCGGCTTTTACTATCTTACCGTCCTCAATTTTTCCCCATATTCTTAATGGTTCCTGTTCACTTTTTTCTTCCTCGCCGCTGATAAAGGGTATTACATTGTCCACCATTTCCGGCCAGTCGTCAAAATTCTTGCCCGCACCCGAAATAGCCTGATATGTGGTTGCTACAACCACCGTAGGTTTAAACTTCCTTAACGGATGCAAAGCTGGTACATAGCTTTGGATTGAACAGTTAGGTTTTACGACAATAAAACCGCGGCTTGTTCCTAAACGCTTCTTCTGGAATTCGATTACGTCCAGATGCTCAGGATTAAGCTCAGGTACTACCATAGGCACATCAGGAGTCCATCTGTGAGCGCTGTTATTGGAAACTACTGGGGTCTCGGTTTTCGCATATGCCTCTTCTATAGCTTTTATCTCTTCTTTCGTCATATCCACGGCGCTGAATACAAAGTCGACGCCTTCTGATACTTCCGAAACGTCATTAACATTCTTAACAATTATATTCTTTACTTTTTCCGGCATAGGGGTACTCATCTTCCATCTTGATCCCACAGCCTCTTCGTATGTCTTTCCGGCGCTTCTCGGGCTTGCGGCTATGGTATCTACCTCAAACCAGGGATGGTTTTCAAGTAAGGATACAAATCTTTGCCCGACCATTCCGGTACCCCCCAGGATACCAACTCTCAACTTTTCCATACTCATTCCTCCGCTCTGTTTTTGTATGACAGACATTTGTCTTTGTAGTAAATATACTATACTCCAAAGCCGGAAAAAATCAACTCTTTTTTTGAAATTCACAGAATTTCGTCATTTTAATCATAAATGTGAATATTTATTAATCCCCTTTGGTTATTTTAACATGTCACAGTATTCATTCAATAATATTTCAAGGTCTGTAAGGGTTTCTATTTCATTTATCCTGTTCCTGAGCCTGGCAGAACCTGGATAGCCTGACGTATACCAGGCTACATGCTTTCTCATTTCCCGCATTCCCGTATATTCACCCTTGTAATCTACGATTAAACGGGCATGACGCAGAATCATATCCATAACCTCGTCAAACTTAGGTTTGGGTATTAATAATCCTTCGTTCAGATATGCCTTAACTTGTGCAAAGATCCAGGGATTACCTCTGGCTGCCCTTGCTATCATCAGGCCGTCACAGCCGGTCTGATCAAGCATATTTTTAGCATCCTGCGGTGTTATTATATCACCGCTTCCTATAACGGGAATTGATACGGCTTCCTTCACCTGACGTATTATATCCCAGTCAGCTTCTCCGCTGTAGAACTGTTCGCGGGTTCTGGCATGAACTGCTACCGCTGCCGCTCCGTTTTGCTCAGCAATTTTTGCTATTTCCACCGCATTAATCCTGTATTTGTCAAATCCTTTTCTGATTTTTACCGTTACCGGCTTTTTTATAGCTCTTGATATTTTATAAATGATTTCACCCACCAATTTCGGATTGGTCATCAGGGCTGATCCTTCCCCGTTATTTACCACTTTGGGTACCGGACAACCCATATTTACATCCAGTATGTCAAAATCCATATATTCTATCTCCCGGGCAACCTCAGCCATTATATCCGGATCGGACCCAAAAAGCTGTACGGCAACCGGTTTTTCTTCCTTGCTTACTTCAAGCAGTTTTATCGTATTGGAGTTCTTGTATTTTATGCCTTTGGCACTTACCATTTCCGTATAAACCAAGTCTGCTCCTTTTTCTTTGCATAATAAACGAAATGGCAGGTCAGTTACCCCTGCCATCGGACCCAGACACAGCTTACCGTCTATTTTAACGTTACCTATATAAAAACTCATTAGTATCTCCTACCGTTATTTGACCTTTTTATTTTTTTCAGCTATAAATTTTAAGCCTTTAAGCAGCAAATCGGGATCATAAATATCGATAACGTCCGTATTATTTGCTATTATTCTGCCAAAACCTCCGGTTGCCACAACCTTGCATTTTTCAAGACCGGCTTCTTTAAGCATTCTTTTTATAATATATTCAGTCTGTCCTATGCAGCCGAATATCAGCCCGGCCTGCATACTGGTAACCGTATCCTTTGCCAATATGGTATCGGGCATAGAAATCTCTATTTCCGGTAATTTGGCCGTACCCGACCACATGGCATTAGCAGACATCTTAAGTCCCGGACATGTTACAGCAGCTATTAAAGAACCGTCTTCGGTAATTAAGTCATATTTATTGGCAGTCCCGAAATCAGCAACAAGGACAGGGCCTCCGTAAAGTTCGTATGCCCCTACTGCATCGGCAACCCTGTCGGCACCGACTTCTTTGGGGTTGGGTATGGGGATTTTAATCCCGGTTTTTATTCCGACTTCTACAATCAGGGGCGTTACTCCGAGATACTTCTTTATAGACGAAGTAAGAGAATACATCACCCTGGGTACAACGGACGATATTATAACAGTGTCAATGGACGCTATACTTACTTTTTTAATATTAAGTAAGTCGGTCAAAATCAGGCCGTATTCGTCCGAAGTCCGGTTAATTTGGGTTGTCAGCCTGAATTTTGCTATAATTTCATCCCCGTCAAAAACACCCATCGTTATATTGGTATTGCCGACATCTATAACAAAAATCATTTGCCTTCCTCCCGGTTCTCGTTTAATATCTCGGAGATATTTTCATTAAGGAAAAATACTTTATAAAACAGTTCCAGGGACTGAAGAAGTTCTTTCTTGGTCCTTTGCAGTTCCTTTATTTTTAAACCGCTTCCTATTTCGTCAAATAAATAGTCGCCTTCGTCCGCTTCCACTCTAAAGAGCAGGTTTCCGTCATTATCAAATTCCAAAACCAGAATGCCTCCCACATCCTCAGTATAAAGGACGCACATAATTTTTAACTCATTTTTTATCTGCTCAGGAAGCATCTTAAATTCTTCATTAAAATAATATTTTTTATCATAAGCACTGCTGGCACACAGAACGACCCTGTCCCGGTTCATAAACAAGTCTCCTTTATAATATTCAGGTACCCAAATACAGGTGTAATTATTCAGGTACCCGTATGTTTTATTTTTTAATTTGCATTTGGATAATCAAGGGAATATTAATAGTCAATTAAGGTTTCAATGCCTTAATATACACTTAATTAGTATTTTTTAAATGATTAATAGTAAATACATGAAACCTGCGTAAAATATCTGACGGTTAATATTCAATTTCTTATATCCCTGTACTTAGATTTTGAAGCTGGTATTAAACACCGTATTTAAGTAATATAGCCATATGTAAATATTCATGTATCAAATCCCCTGCTCGTTTCCAAGAGTGGCTACCATAACGGCTTTTATTGTATGCATGCGGTTTTCAGCTTCGTCAAAAATTACTTTGCTGAAACGTTCAAAAACTTCATGGGTTATTTCGTTTCCTTTAACTGCCGGCAGGCAATGAAGCACTATAGTGTTGGATTTGCCGACCTTTTTAAGAAGTTCATCATTCACCTGATAAGGCCTTAACAGTTTAATCCTCTCCTCTGCCAGGGCCTCTTCACCCATAGAACACCAGACATCGGTATATACTGCATCAACATCTTTTACGCTGTCCGGATCCTCTGCAATCTCAATTTTACTTCCCGAATCGGCGGCATATCCTTTGCAGATATTTACAAGTTCACCGTCAGGCCACAAAGACTTGGGAGAAAGTATTGTAATATCGATACCCATTTTTGTACAGCCTATAAGCAGGCTGTTAGCCACATTGTTTCGTCCGTCTCCCGCATACAATAATTTTAGCCCTTTCAGCTTACCAAACTGTTCTTTTAATGTCAAGAAGTCAGCCAGAATTTGTGTCGGATGATAACTGTCCGTAAGCCCGTTCCATACCGGAACCCCGCTGTACTTTGCCAATATCTCAGCATTTTCATGAGCAAATCCCCGATACTCAATTCCGTCAAACATCCTTCCAAGCACTCTGGCCGTATCCTCTATGCTTTCCTTATGGCCAAGCTGGATATCTTCCCTGCCTAAATATTCGGGATGCCCTCCTTCATCTATACATCCGATGGTAAATGCACACCTGGTCCTGGTTGACGGTTTCTCAAAAATCAGGGCTATATTCTTGCCTTTCAGGCTGTTTCCTAAAATGCCTTTCTTTTTCTTCTCTTTTAGTTTTGCGGCCAAATCAATCAAATATTCGATTTCATCCGGAGTATAATCCTTTAATGTAAGAAAACTTCTTCCCTTTAAATTCATACATCTTCCTCCATTGACGCGATTTATATTTATTCCATCGCTATGTTTATTTATACATTATTTCATATTCGCAATAATGTCAAGAAAAACCTGTCATAACCTCTATTTTTTAGGTCATGACAGGTTTTTGTTATAGATTATTCAACATATTTATCTTTTAAATCCCGTTTATTAAATTTATCAGTTATATCCTCTTCAACATATTTCTCTATCAGATTTTCAACAAATTTCTTCATAAGATTCTGTTCCAGTATTTCTTCCGATGTTTTCTTTAGCAATATTGCTTTTTCGTAATATTCTTTGTAGGGTTCGATGTCTACTTCTTGATTTGTCCCGATAATCCAGGCCCGGCTGTTTTCAAATATGCCTTCCCGCGATATCTGGAACATCACCTCATTATTGGCAAATGACCCCTCAAACAGATAAGCAGTAAATGCCACGAACCCGTCATCGGTATTTATAAGATCCTGGCCTAAATACAAGGTGTCGTCCAGCGACAGTCCCATAATATTCGCTATGGTAGGAAGGAAATCAACCTGACCTCCGGTGGTATGAATTGTTTCTTTAATTCCACTTCCGGGTATGTGTATAATTAAAGGCACATTCAGCATCTCGTCATAGTCATATTCCCTGCCAATAAAGGCGCTGACTCTTTCGTTTACATCCTCCATGGCACAATTCAGCCCGTGATGATCTCCGTAAAGTGCTATAACCGTATTTTCATATAAGCCCGCATCCTTTAAATCCTCAATAAACTGTCCGATGGCTTCGTCTGTATAACGGATCGTCTGAAGGTATGAACCGAATTTAGTATCAATATCTTCTTCAAGAAGTTCCAGGGACTGATACTCTTCATTCAGGATAAAAGGATGATGGTTGGTTAATGTAATAATAAAGGAAAAGAACGGCTTTTGCTCCTCTTTCAATATGGGAACCAGTTGTCTGAATAAGGACTTATCCGATATGCCGAGTCCAATTATATCGTCCTGCTCTAAATCCTCCATACTTATATAATCTTCAAATCCCTGGTATGGATAAGCCGCTTCCCTGTTCCAGAATTCTCCCTCATATCCGTGGACGGCAAAGACTTTGTATCCTTGCTCTCTCATAAGCCATGGAAGCCCATGGAAAGTATTGTCCTCATAGAGGCGGTATGCCTCTCCGTCTATCAAAGGATAGAGGCTGTTCAGAGTGGAAAATTCCGCATCGGCGGTATTCCCTTTCCCTATATTGGAATAATACCTGTCAAAATACAGAGTGTCATTTTCAAGCAGCCTGTTTATATTCGGTGTTATCTCCTGCCCATTGTAATATGCATTAATCACAAAGTCCTGGAAAGCTTCCAGCTGTATGACAATCAGGTTCTTGCCTTTCCCAATCCTGTTATACTTGGACTTATCCGGTTCCTGTATGTTTTCCGAAACCACTTCCAGGATTTCTTCCTCATCCATCTCTTCTCTTACCAAATTGTCTGTTATGACCTCATATATATCGCCCACATGACTTGTAAAAAACTCTAAGCTGTTTACTTTTGCAATGGCCGCTGACCGAAACGGGTTTACAATCATGGCAAACATTACTGCCGTAAGCAGATAAAACGCCAGCTTTACGCGCCTGTAAAACGACGGTTTCATATTCTGAAGCTTAACTGAATATTTTTTGAAAGAAAAATAGACAAAAGGTATATCTACAAATAATAAAAAGCTTGCGGGGATAAGGGTGGCTATAAAGCTATCCGGTACGGCTGTAACGGCTTTTACCTGCCACAACTGCCTTATCGATACCGTCTGATTATAATAATTGTAATACATAGTATCTGCAAACATAAGCAAGCTTAACAAGCTGTAAATCAAAAGAAAAATCCATCGTTTGCTTTTTAAACCGCACCTTCCGAAAAAGACAAATATCAACGCCCATACCGCCATACTGATTAAAGTAAGGACAACCCATACTCTGTCTACATCAATCAGGGCATAATATACGGCCATCTTAAGGGCAAAAAGTATTGCAATACAATATGGCGATATTAATATTTTTTTGATTTGCTTCATGCTTCCCACCTGCTTTTTACGTCATAACATCTTATATGCCTGAAAATTATATTTGAATTATCATTTAATAATAGTTTTGACACCAAATATTGTAACACATTTACATTTCTCATCAATGAAATATTACCAATCATGCATAAATAAATCAAGTAAAATAATCTTAATTTTTCCTTAATAGAATTATAAAATATCATTAAGTCATAATTTTAATTGATTCGGCTATTGTATTTTTCAACATATTTTTTCAATTATTTTACCCATTAAATATGCAAACCGATAATTAGCTGCTTCTGTCATCTGCTTAAATATTTCCTTGGTTTTTCTGATAAAAAAAGCAGATGGGCTGTTTCATAACGTTAATGGTAAAATCGGATTCTCTTCCGTACCCTTAAATGAAACAGCCGCATCCGTAATAACTGTATGAAATAAAATTTACTCGTCTTTTGTTACTTCAACTATTGATTTTGCAAGTCCTGCAACCGCCTGAATATCGGAAGGAATAATAATCTTTGTGGCTTTACCGTCTGCCGCCTTTTCAAAGGCCTCCTTGCTTCTTAACTGAAGTACTGCTGCCGAAGGATCTGCTTCTTTTAAGTAGCGGATGCCTTCCGCCCTGGCTTTTTGTACGGCCAAAATCGCCTCGGCTTCACCTTCCGCTTCTTTAATCATGGATTCTTTCCTTGCTTCTGCCTTAAGAATTGCAGCCTGCTTTTCGCCTTCTGCCTCAAGAATTGCAGCCGCTTTTTTACCTTCTGCAATCAGAATCTGTGATTTTTTCTGACCCTCGGCAATAAGTATGGCTTCTCTGCGTTCTCTTTCGGCCTTCATCTGTTTTTCCATGGCATCTTGAATGGCAGCCGGGGGAATTATATTCTTAAGTTCCACGCGGTTAACCCTGATTCCCCATGGATCCGTAGCCTCATCCAAAATGGTTCTCATCTTGGCATTTATAATTTCCCTGGATGTTAAAGTTTCATCCAGTTCCAAATCACCGATAATATTTCTTAGAGTGGTAGCCGTTAAATTTTCAATTGCCACAAGCGGGTTGTCTACACCGTACGTATAGAGCTTAGGATCCGTTATCTGATAGAATACTACCGTATCTATCTTTATTGTTACGTTATCCTTGGTTATAACCGGCTGAGGAGGAAAATCCGCTACCTGTTCTTTTAAAAGAACTTTTTTGGCAATTTTATCAATTAGGGGCAACTTGATATGAATTCCGACATCCCAGGTGGCCTGATATCCCCCGAGGCGTTCCACGATATATGCATGGGCCTGAGGAACTATTCTTACACATGATGCCAGAATTAGTAAGATTATTAAAATAAAAATTATGAAAATTACTTCTGCAGGCATTATCTATCCCTCCTTTTTAATACTAACCATTAATTTCACACCCGATATGTTTTCAATAATTACTCTAGTTCCTTTTTCTATTTTTGAACCGTCAACCGACCTGGCGGACCATTCCTGTCCGTTTACTATAGCAAGTCCTGTATTGGTATCATTATCTATGGTTGCGGTTACTATGGCTTCCTTTCCGATTATTGCCTCATAATTTGTCTTTACACGGGTAGAATTAAAATATTTCTTTACGAACGGTCTTGTGAAAATCAATAATAATAAGGATATAACAAGGAACAGTGATATTTCCAGCAACAGATTATCATAAAACAGGGATACTATAAACGCCACTAAAGCTCCCCCTGCGAACCATATAGTCGTAAGTCCGAGGGTTGCCATTTCCACGATAAGCAATATTGCCAGAAGTATCAGCCATAACATCGAATTCATCATCCCTGCATCCCCCTTTCCATTCTTATCAATTCTATTCTATTGAAAAGATAAGAATTATACAATAGTACGGGCTGTTTTTTAATCATATTTTAATCGGAGTTCTTTCTTCTTTGTCTTGCAGCCTCATACATAAGTATCGCAGCAGCTATAGCGGCATTGAGGGATTCTACTTTGCCTGCCATGGGTATTTTTATTAATTTGTCAGCCTTGCGGGAAGCTTCGTCCGACAATCCGTTGGCTTCATTTCCGATAAGTAAACCGATTTTGCCCCTAAAACTTCCTTCAGTATCGTACAAATTCCCGGATAAATGGGCTGCATACAAAGTAAAGCCCATAGTTTTTAGATTATCAAGAAACGCTAAAAAATCTTCCGCTTCATAATACGGAACCCTGAAAATAGATCCCATGGTTGATCTGACTACTTTAGGCTGCAAAATGTCGGCGCATGAACGGTTTAAAACAATGCCGGTAACACCGGCTCCTTCGGCGGTACGGATAATGGTTCCCAGATTTCCCGGGTCCCTTATATCTTCCAGAATAAGCAAAAAAGCATCCTTAACCTTCAGCAAGTCTTCAAACGAATATATCGGCTTTTTTACAGTTCCCAAAATTCCCTGAGGAGTTTTGGTGTCGGTTATCTGATTAAATAAAGTATCGCTTACTATCTCATAAGACAGTCCGTCAAAAAATTCCGGTGTTTTTTCTTTTCGTATGTAAAAACTTTCTGACATATAAGCTTTAACCAGAAGGCCCTCACTTCTTGCCTCTTCAAACATCTTAATTCCCTCAACGACAAATAAGCCCTGTTCATCTCTGGCTTTCGCCTTCTTCTGCAACAGGGCTAAATTCTTTATTTGCGGATTATTGGAACTTGTTATTACAGTTTTCCCATTCATATTAATTGTCCTCTTGCATCATACTCAGCTTTGCAGCCTGGTCTGCGGCAATAAGGTGATCAATTATTTCATCCAGATTTCCGTTTAATACATCGTCCAGTTGATGAAGGGTAAGTTTTATTCTGTGGTCCGTTACACGGCCTTGAGGGAAATTATATGTCCTTATTTTTTCCGAACGGTCGCCGGTTCCTATCTGGCTTTTTCTGGCTTCGGCTTCGGCATTTCTGGCTTTCTCCAGCTCCAGCTCATAAAGACGGGAACGCAAAATTTTTATAGCTTTCTCTTTATTTTTAAGCTGGGATTTCTCATCCTGACAAGTTACCACAATTCCGGTCGGAATATGAGTAAGTCTTACGGCGGAGTCAGTTGTATTTACACTTTGGCCCCCGTGGCCGGAGGATCTGAATACATCGAATTTGCAGTCGTTTAAATCAATTTCAACATCCACCTCATCGGCTTCCGGCATTATTGCAACCGTTGCGGTAGACGTATGAATTCTGCCGCCGGATTCCGTCACGGGTACCCTTTGTACGCGGTGAACTCCGCTTTCATACTTTAGTTTTGAATATGCTCCTTTTCCGTTAATCATAAAGATTACTTCTTTAAATCCGCCGATTCCGTTCTCGTTTAAGTTCATCATATCTATTTTCCAGTTGTTGCGTTCGGCATACATAACATACATACGGTATAATTCAGCTGCAAACAAAGCCGCTTCGTCACCGCCGGCTCCGGCTCTGATTTCTACAATAACGTTCTTTTCGTCATTAGGGTCTTTAGGCAAAAGAAGTAGTTTTAACTCATTTTCTATAACTCCTATTCTTTGCTTGCTTTTGCTTAGCTCTTCCCTGGCAAGTTCACGAAGTTCCTCATCGCTTTCTTCATCCAGTATAGTAAGGCTGTCTTCGATAGTCTTTTGAACTTCCTTATATTCCAGATATTTTTCAACAATATCCGAAATATCGGCCTGCTCCTTCATAAGCTTTTTATAGCGTTCTTTATCATTAACTATATTAGGATCCATTAATTCCTGTTCAATTTCTCTGTATCTGGTAAGAATACCTTCCAAACGATCAAACATCCGTTATTCCTCCGTTATTTTGTATGTGAAAGGGTCTTTGCATATACAACCCGGTCAAGACCACTTAGATCCTTCTTAACTTTTATATCCGTAAATCCTGCCTCAGAAAGCAATTTTATGACGGCTTCACCCTGGTCATAGCCGATTTCAAAAAAAACATAGCCGCCGGAATTTAAAAACCGTGGCAGGTCATCTATAATTCTTCTATAATATACAAGCCCGTCAGTCCCCGCCTCCAAAGCCAATTTAGGTTCATGGTCACGGACTTCAGGCATAAGGGCAGAATAATCTTCCGATTTTATATACGGCGGATTAGATACTATAATATCATATTTTCCCTCAATTTTTTCAAATAAATCACTGCAAATCAGCAAAACGTCCAAATTAAGTTTTTCCGAATTTTTTCTTGCCACCTGCAGTGCTTTTTGAGATATATCCGAACCAACCGCCCTTTTGAGATTTCCATATTTGGCAAGGGATAATATAATGCATCCGGAACCGGTACATAAATCCAGTACCGATTTCCCCTTACATACCTTAAGTACTTCCTCAACCAAAATTTCAGTATCCTGCCTGGGTATAAGAACATTTTCGTCAACCTCAAACTTCAGGCCCATAAACTCCTGGACACCGGTAATATATTGAAGAGGAATCCTGGCAGCTCTTTTTTTCAGCAAATTTTCATAAACCGAAACTTTATCCTCTGGACATTCATCCTGCCCGTACAGCAAAAAATACGCCCTGCTTATTCCAAAAACATGGGAAAGCAGATACCAGGCATCAATCTCGGCATCTGCTATACCTGCACTTTTCAGATATTCCTTTGCGTCATTCAGTAACTTTCTGTAAGTCATATCTTATTCTTTAGCCTCCGGTCGGGTCCCGGTTAATCTTCATCGTTAAAATCAAGATATTTGTCCAGGGCTCTTAAAATTTCATCATCATCTTCTTCGTCGTAGGCTGCGGTTTTGGGGCTGGCTATGGTAATTTCGGCTGCTGCGGCATATTCCTTTTTAGCCGCATCTTTGCTAGTGACCGATGTACCCTTTCTTGCTCCCCTTACGTTTCTTCCCCTTGAAACCGAATACTCATTGCTCACATTTGCTCTTCCGGATTTTCTGTTACTTACAGATTTTTTGCCCGTTTTACCAAGCTCTTTATCATTAACCGTTTCTTCCTCCAGAAATGCTTTCCAATCAAATACCGCTTCGACGGATTTTATAGCAACTTCAATCATATCTTCATCAGGTTCCTTGGTAGTTAATGCCTGCAGCCATAATCCGGGCTTGCTTAAAATGTTAACCAGCTTATTATCGCTTTTTCCTGCCAGGCGGATAAACTCATAGGATACCCCCGCAATTGCCGGTACCAGCATTATTCTTGAGAGAATTCTCCACAAAAGGGTCTGAGGTCTTATTATAACAAAAAATACAAGACTTACAAACATTACCAGAAACATAAAGCTGGTCCCGCACCTTTTATGGGCTTTCGTCTGCCATTTGACATTTTCCACGGTAAGTTCAAAGCCGTTCTCGAGGCAATTTATAACCTTATGTTCGGCTCCGTGGTACATAAATACTCTTTTTATTTCTTTCATCTGCGAGGCAGCAAGAATATATCCGATAAAAATCAGGAGCCTTAATACACCCTCTAAAAGATACAGCAGAAAAGTACCCTTGATCATCCTGACAAACAGATTGGAAATCAGAACCGGAAGCACCATAAATATCAAAATCGAGCTGGCAAGAGATACAATTACAGCCAAAGCTGTAAGCAAAGCCGTCATTACAGAGTCATTCTTTTCCGTTTGTTCTTTCTTTCCCTTTTTGGGCTGCTCTTCTTCTTCAAAAAAACTGGCGGAATAATTAATTACTTTTATACCGATTACCATTGAATCAATAAAAGCCAATATTCCTCGGAAAATAGGGAGTTTAAACAATTTGACCTTTTCCGAAAAATCCTTGTACTTAAACTTTTCTACGGTAATTTCATTATTTGGCTTTCGTACGGCTACGGCGTAATCGCCTTTATTTCTCATCATTACGCCTTCGATAACAGCCATTCCCCCAATACCGGATGGTTTCATCTTTATCCCGAGCCTTTCCTGTATTATATTTAATATCTTACCTGTATTTATGCGAATTATATTACACTACTGACAAAGATTAGTCACATGACTTGCATAATTTTGATCTGTCAGGTTTCTTGGATTATTATAGCACAAAATACACGTTAAATAAATGTAATTGATTAGTTAATTCTTTTTCTAAAAATTTAAAAATAGGCTGAGGAAGCGAACCTCAACCCAATTTTTAATGCCTCTATAAAAAGCCCTAGTTGTCCTGATTAATACCATATTTGCGGTTGAATTTTTCAATCGCTCCACGGGCTGCAGCAGTCTTTTGCTGACCTGTATAGAATGAATGGCACTTGGAACAAACTTCAACACGGATATTTTCCTTTGTTGAACCTGTTACAAATTCATTCCCACAGTTGCAGACTACCTTAGCCTGATAATAATTGGGATGGATTCCTGCTTTCATAATTTCACCTCTTTATTATATATCTGATTTACTGGTCTATATAATAACCCAACTTAATAAACAGCTTACTAATTATAGCATAGCTTTTAATCTGATGCAATACCTAAAAAACTAATTTAGTCTTTCTGATAATCTCGACAAACTCCGCATTGGTCTTTGTTTTAAG
>CAZIHC010000037.1:0-12395 GCA_964538605.1 uncultured Herbinix sp.
CCCAAAGAGAGGGGCAGACAGTGACATAAAACCTAAAACAAGTTGACACGACCAAGGTCGCAAATATCAATTGACAAATATAATGTATAATAATATTATAGTAAAGATATCAAAATAGTATGTATTTATATTATGAGTATTGAAAACCAATAAGCATATAATAAGCACATAATATCAAAATGTGTGACCGGAATGCTTATAGCTTATTATTGAAAGGACGGGTGATTTAATGAAAAAAACTAGGAGAATGTTTATAATCACATTATTTGCAGTTATTTTGACCTTGTCATTTGTGGCATGTTCAAAAAGGAATGCAGACAGCAATAACAACGAAAGTTCCGGTGAGGGGGCAAAAAACGGACTAAGCACCTCAACCAAAGATATAGTTAATATCGGAGTAACCGATAATTTAAGTTCAGTAAATCCCCTGTTAATGGACGGAACCGAAGTGGTTAAATATACGACATCCCTGGTATTTCTTCCTTTGGTTGAACTTAACAGAGATCTGGAGTTTGAAGGCATGCTTGCCAAGGAAATTACAACCGAGGACAACAGAAATTTTATTATAAAACTTGATGAAAATGCGGTTTGGTCCGACGGTACACCTATAACCTCGGATGACGTAGTCTTTACCTTTTTGCTTTTGGCCAGTCCTGAAATCGGAAATACGAGCTTGTTTTTTTATAAAATTGAGGGAACCGGAGATAGCGGTTTTGTAGAACCCGGTGCCGATTCGTTAAGCGGTGTAGTTGCCCTGGATGAACATACCGTAAGGATTACCACAAAGTCCGAGATGGCACTGCAAACATTCCAAAACATTTATGGACGCTATGTTCTTACTCTGCCCAAACACGTTTTACAAGATGTACCAAGGGAAAATCTGCTTTCCTATGACTGGTTCAATGCACCGACGGTTGTAAGCGGACCTTATTTTATTAAAGATGTGGATTTAAACCATTACGTTACAATGGAAGCCAACGATAATTATTTCAAAGGTAAGCCTAAAATTAAGAATCTGAATATTAAGGTGGTAGCGGCCAGCCAGCTTTTAGCCCAGCTAAAAACCGGCGAAATTGACCTGGTACAGCAGACAACCGGTGCAATCCTGCAGGAAGATTATGATTCCGTAAGAGCTCTCGATAATATAACCGTATATGACGGAACACCTATAACCCATCAGTCCGTATTTATAAATACCGAACGTATTACGGATGTTAGGGTACGTCAGGCTATTTTATACGGAATAGACCGTGAAACCATATTAAAAGATCTGTTAAAGGGCCACGGAGAAGTAGTGGACGGTTTCCTTGCCAGTGCAGGACCTTTCTACGATGAAAGTGTTGTACCGACACCTTATGATCCCGAAAAGGCCGCACAGCTTCTTAAAGAGGCGGAAGCCGACGGATGGGATAAATCAACCCAATATACTTTTTATGTAAACAGCGGAGATACCACATTTACCCAGATAGCAAGCTTTATTGCCGCAAAATTAGGGGAACTTGGGCTTAATATCAAGGTAAATACCGTAGATATAGCATCCCTTCTTTCTACCGCAGGTTCGGGAGATTTTGATTTGCTGGCAGTTCAGTATACTTATGCGCCTGTAGATCCTTATACGGATATAAACTGGCTGTTATCAAAAGAAGGCTGGACCAGATATCATAATAATCAAGTGACAAATGCTTTAGACCTTACTCAAAAAACTGGTGATATAAATGAGATAATTAAGCAATACCGTATAGTAACCGATTATGTACAGCAGGATGTACCCATGATATCAGCTTATGTTATAAGTGCAATCGGAGCTGTAAACAAAAGGCTTAAAAATGCCGTGCCTGACGTTTACGGAACCTTTATCAATGTCCATGAATGGGAACTTGTAAATAACCAATAATAGATATTGAACTTCACAATACAGAATGTTATAAAAAATACAGTATAACAGAAGTTTGAAAGTTAACAGAAAGGAGGATAGGGCAGATGGAGCCTTTATTGCAGGTAAAAGATCTTACTGTAGCCTTTATAGAGGATAATAGGCAAACTGTGGTTGTAGACGCAGCTAATTTTACTGTAAATGCCGGTGAGATTTTATGTATTGTCGGGGAATCGGGCTGCGGTAAAAGCGTTACTGCCTTATCCATCCTTGGGTTGTTAAGTCCAAATGCCAGAATCCTTAACGGACAAGTTTTATTTGAAGGAAAAGATCTTTTCCAGATGACCGAAAAAGAGCTGGATCGTGTACGGGGTAACGAGATAACCATGATATTTCAGGATGTTATGAACAGTTTGAACCCCGTCTTTACCATAGGAAACCAATTGACCGAGGCAATTAGGATTCATATGGGCTATGACAAAAAAAGTGCAAAAGATTATGCTGTAGAAATTTTAAGAAAAGTGGGCTTGCCGGATGCCGAAGCCGTAATGAAAAAATATCCCCATATGCTGTCAGGAGGAATGCAGCAGAGGGTTATGATTGCCATGGCTCTGGCCTGCAAACCAAAACTTATTATTGCCGACGAGCCTACAACCGCCCTGGATGTTACCATACAATTGCAGATTATGAAACTTCTCGCGGACCTTCAGAAAGAATTTCAAATGTCCATGATTTTGATTACACATGATATAGGTCTTGTGGCAGAACTGGCGGACAGGGTAATTATTATGTATGCTGGACATTTTATGGAAGAAGCTTCGGTTTATCAGATGTTTGAAAAACCTGCCCATCCGTATACCAGGGCACTGCTAAAATCGGTTCCGACAATTTACGGTGATTTCGAAAAAAGACTCCCTTCGATACCGGGTACCGTACCCGACAGGTATCAGGACATAGAAGGCTGCAGATTTTATGATCGGTGTCCCTACGGAATCCCATCCTGCAAAGAAGCCCAACCTTATTTTAAGGTAGGCCCGGATCATTATGCCAGATGCCACCGGGCGGGAAAGGGGGAGTTGCCCTATGAGTAAAACAGATAGCAAAAAAGATACGGTTAACGAAAAATATCAGGAAAATCAGCATGTAAATCCTCTTATTATACTCGAAGGCTTAAAGAAATTTTACCCGGTAAAAGGGCAGGTCCTGGGCAAAAATAAACCTGTTATCCATGCCGTAGACGGAGTTGATTTGGAAATATATGAAGGAGAAACCTTGGGTATTGTCGGTGAATCCGGATGCGGCAAGTCAACTGTCGGCCGTCAGATAGTAGCCCTGGAGAGACCTACTTCAGGGCGCGTTCTTTATCGGGGCGAGGACATATCCCAAATGCCGGTAAGCAAGCTTCGAAAAATCAGAACCGATTTGCAGATGGTCTTTCAGGATTCCACTTCGTCCTTAAACCCCAGAAAACAGGTTTATGATATTTTGGCTGCTCCTATGCTATATCACAAAATAGTAAAAAGGGAACATCTGGACAAGGAGATAGATCGGCTTTTGGATTTGGTTGGTTTGTCAAAAGCCATGAAATACAGATATCCTCATGAGTTTTCCGGAGGTCAAAGGCAAAGAATCGGTATAGCGAAGGCTCTTTCGGTAAGGCCCAAGGTAATAGTATGCGACGAACCGGTCAGTGCTCTTGATGTGTCGGTACAGGCCCAGATTCTAAATCTTTTAAAAGAACTTCAGGAAGAGCTGAAATTGACTTATGTATTTATTGCCCACGGGCTTGGGGCCGTTCGTTATATAAGCAATCGTATCGCTATTATGTATCTGGGAAGGATCGTTGAGATTGCGGATACTAAAGAACTGTTTGATAACCCTGTTCATCCTTATACCAAAGCTTTATTTGACGCTTCGCCATTACCTGTGCCGACGCTTAGGGACAGGGAGAGAATAGTACTGAAAGGTGAAATACCTTCCGCCATATCTCCGCCCAAGGGTTGCAGATTCCATACCAGATGTCCTTATGCTTTGGAATCCTGTACGACAAATGATCCAATGCTTTTGCCTGTTAAACCCGGAAGCAGCCATAAGGTTGCCTGTCCGGTTCTGTTGGCGAGAGGAGAGAACCATGATTAGGTATATAATAAAAAGAATACTGATTGCCATACCGGTTCTTATCGGTATTACAATTCTTGACTATGCTATAATGAGTCTGGCAGGAAGTCCTCTGGAAATGATGCTGGGACCTAAGACTACACAGGCGGCACTGGAAGCAAAAGCTATACAGTTGGGTCTTGATAAGCCCATATATGTTCAGTATTATGTATGGCTGAAGAATGTGCTGCAGGGTAATCTTGGATATTCCATAAAAAATTATCAGCCTGTAAGCCAGATTATTCGTGAGCATCTGGGACCGACACTGCTGCTTATGGGTACATCCCTTATTATCGGTCTTATGATTGCCATACCACTCGGTATATACAGTGCGGTTCACAGGTATACAAAAAGGGATTATGCCCTTGTAACCTTGTCGTTTTTGGGGTCCAGTATACCAAGTTTCTTTCTGTCTTTGATATTTATATATTTATTTAACGTAAAGCTGGGCTGGCTGCCTTCCGGAGGGATGAAAACTACAGGAGGTGACGGCAGCTTGGCAGATTTGATCAGGCATATGATCATGCCGGTCCTGGTCCTTGCCGTATCTATTGCCGGATCGAATATCCGTTATGTCAGAGGAGCCGTTTTGGAAATTTTGCAAAAAGATTATGTCCGTACTGCAAAGTCCAAGGGTATCGGACGGTTTCTTACCATCAACAAACATGCCCTTCGTAATGCCTTAATTCCTATTGTAACCGTTATCGGTATGCATCTGCCTATTTTATTCGGTGGTGCGGTTATTATTGAACAGATTTTCAGCTGGCCTGGACTTGGGCTGGTTACTATGAACGCCATCATAGGCAGGGATTACCCGGTTATTATGGGAGTGGCCTTGCTTACGGCAGTAGTAGTACTGGCGGCAAATCTTCTAACCGATATTGTTTATGCTCTGATAGATCCTACAATCAAATACAGATAAGCACATTTACGGATAATTAAAATTAAGCATATATACAAGGTACGAAAACGGAGTTAACTATGAAGAAAATTTCTGATTCAGCAGAAAAGAAAAATAACAGTATCAGGATGATTATAAAGCGGTTTAAAAGACATAAACTGGCTGTGGCAAGTCTTTACTTTCTTGTTTTTATAACAATACTTGCCGTCTTTGCGCCTTTAATAGTACCGTATGACCCCAATCAGGTCAGTACATCCTTTTCTCAGCCGCCTTCGGCAAAACATTGGCTGGGGACAGATCAAATCGGACGGGATATGTTCAGCAGGCTTTTGTATGCAACAAGAATATCCTTGTTCGTTGGCTTTGCAGCAACCGTTATTTCTACCCTTATCGGTGTCGTACTAGGTCTGATAGCAGGATATTTTGGCGGGATTGCAGATACCGTTATTATGCGAATTACCGATACTATCATGTCATTTCCGTACATCCTTTTGGTACTGGTAGCTGCGGCCATATTTGAACCGGGGTTATGGAATATTATTCTTATCCTTGGTTTTGTTGACTGGCCGGGTGCGGCAAGACTGGTCAGAGGGAATGTACTGTCACTGCGGGAAAGCAACTTTGTCAAAGGAAGTATAGTAGCCGGGATGCCAAACCGCCATATTCTGTTTTCTGAAATACTGCCAAACACCGTAGGTCCAGTTCTTGTATATGCTACTTCCGTATTTGCCATATCCATATTGGATGAAGCGGCTTTAAGTTTTTTAGGAATGGGAGTACAGCCTCCGCAAGCCAGTCTGGGCAATATATTAAACGGAGCAGAATCCATAACTGTACTAACAGGCAAGTTGTGGTTATGGGTACCGGCAGGACTGATGATTATTTTGCTTGTAATAAGCATTAATTTTGTCGGGGATGCTCTTAGAGATGCCATAGATCCTTCCGCCAAGGAAGACAGCATATAAAAAGAAAAGCAAAATAAGAATAAAATGTTTAAAATTTCAAAAACTGGATAGAATAACATTCAGAGGGGTTGCCATAAGGTGCCTTAGTTGTAAGGGTACCGTCCGGCAGCCTTTAATTATATAGTAAAGAAAATGAATGACATCTATTATAAAAGCAATATTTACAAATTTGGACAGAATTAAATTATATTTAAAGTAATTGTAATATGTATTTTAAACATATTATGCAAATTACGACAAAAATAGTTGTGCAAAAGATATAATAGCAAAATTGCATGATTATATATTAATTCGCAAAATTAACGAAAATAAATTCCATTACTGACAATTTTGACGATTTTTTGGTAAGATATATAATATAGAAGAGAGAACGACAAAAACGGCATTAGGAGGGTTATAATGTTTGAAATAGGGGAATATATAGTTTACGGCAATCATGGCGTATGCAGGGTGGAGGATATCGGAAGTCTTAATATACCGGGAATAGACAAAAGCAGAAAATGTTATACGCTTCAGCCTGTATTTTCTAAATCAAGTACCTTATATACTCCTGTCGATAACGACAAAGTACTAATGAGAAGGGTAATGTCCAATGAAGAAGCTCTGGATTTAATGGAGCAGATTCCGGATATCCCTTTGCTTTGGATAGAAAACGACAAGCAGAGGGAAGAAATTTATAAGGAAGCTTTAAGAAGCCATGATTGCACCGATTGGGTTAAGATTATAAAAACCTTGTATGCAAGAAGACAGGAACGCATGTCCCAGGGCAAAAAACTGACATATACGGATGAAAAGTATTTGAATATCGCGAAAAATTGTCTTTTTGGGGAGTTAGCCATTGCTTTGGATATGGATAAGGATAAAGTAGAGGATCTTATTAACGAGCGTCTGGAACAGATAAATTTAGTATAAGTTTTAAAGATAAGCAAAATTTATTACGATATAATTTGTGACTTATAGGATGAATAACTATAAATTTATTTGCCCTGGTATTAAGGATTTGCTAATATTGGCTTAAGATTGTAATTATGTCGAAATTTAAGTGAGGGATAATATGAAGAGAATAAGAATCTTAAGTCTGTTCCTTATCATAGCGCTTTCGCTTATATCTTGTTCAAAAAAGGAGAAAGATACTATGAACACCAGTAATACCGAGATCAAAGCAATTGAAAAATCAGAGCAATCTACTCCCACTCCGGAACCGACTCCTACTTCCATCCCTACCCCAACACCTGAACCTACACCTACAGAAGCACCTGAAATGGATTACACAGGCAAAAAACTTGTGGCACTGACCTTTGATGACGGCCCGAATCTTGATACAACACCTTTGGTATTGGATAAATTAGAAGAACATGGAGTGGTTGCGACCTTCTTCCTGATAGGAAGAAATGTAACCGAAGATACTAAGCCTGTGATGGAAAGGCAACTTGAACTGGGATGTGAAATAGCCAATCACTCCTGGAGTCACAGTTATATGAACCAGATGACAGCAGAAGAGATTAAGGAAGAAATTGAAAAGACCAACAATATTATTAACGAGATGGTAGGAGTTACTCCGATGTTCTTCAGACCTCCTTATATTGCTACAAGCCCTACTATGTATGAAGCAATAGACCTTCCTTTCATTAACGGTATAAACTGCATGGATTGGGACCCGTCCGTAAGTCCTGAAGATAGGGCCAAGGGTATTTTAGATAATATTAAAGACGGTGATATTGTTTTGCTTCATGATTTTAGCGGAAATATTAACACTGTAGAAGCCTTGGACGCTATAATTCAAGGTCTTTTAGATGACGGTTACGCCCTTGTAACCTTAAGCAAGTTATTTGAGTTAAAGGGCGTTGATCCCAATGTTGAAAACAAACTTTGGACAAACACAAACTGGTAAATTGCCCGTACATAATAATTGAATATCACCATATAAAAGAATCTATCCCGGAATATAATCCATATGTGCCTGATTCGTATGAAGAAAAAAGGACAGCATGAATGTATTCTGGGATAGTTTCTTTGTTTTTATGAGGATGTAATTTAATAAATAAGACTCTTAGCCCAAATATTAGACAAAATATTAGTTGAAATATATATTATTTTGGATAATATATGCAAATAAAATGGTTTTAGTATGTATTTATTATTAAGTTGATAAATCCTAATTTATTTCAGGATAATATAGGGCTTTTTTATATAATCCAAATTATTGTAAAACATCTCTGGATTCTCTTTCGAACATATCTGAAGTTACTTCCGGGATATTTTAAATTATATGTTGACATATGCAGCATTCGGATGTATATTAATGAATCATAACGTATAAATATACAACAAGGGGATTTGAATTATGAGCGCAAAAAAGAAAATTTTTGTGGACGGCATGAGCGGTACAACCGGTTTGGAAATTCACGGACGGCTAAGTAAATATACAAACATTGAACTTATAGAAATTGATTATGATAAACGCCGGGACTTAGATGAAAGAAAAAGGTGCATAAATGAGGCTGATATTGTGTTTTTATGCCTGCCGGATGATGCGGCAAAAGAAGCGGTATCTCTGGTTGATAATCCGGATACAAAAATTATTGATACCAGTACGGCCCACAGGACGGCACCTGGGTGGACATATGGCCTTCCTGAGCTTTCTTCTGCCCATAAAGAGGCTATAAAAGAAAGCAAAAGGGTAAGCAATCCCGGTTGCCATGCCACAGCATTCATTCTTTCCGTATATCCATTAATTAAACATGATATAATGTCACCGGACTACCCTGTTACATGTCATAGCATTACAGGATACAGCGGAGGCGGCAAAAGCCTAATTGAAAAATACGAAGATGACAGCAAGGACAATCCTTATACTAAGGCTCCAAGACCTTACAGCCTGGGCCTAAATCATAAACACCTAAAAGAAATGATGATACATACAGGCCTAACACAAAGCCCGGTTTTCCTTCCTGTTGTAGCCGACTACTATAAAGGACTGGCCACAACCATATCTGTTCATACAAGACTTCTTAATAAAAAACTAAACGGAAAAGAACTTCACGGCGTTTTGGAGGAGCATTATAAGGGACAGAAGTTTGTAAAAGTTATGCCGTATATAGATGAGGACAGCCTTAAGAGTGATGAAATTAAAAATATCATTTTTGACGGAGGACTTGATATAACAGCATGCAATAATACCAACAGGGCGGAAATTTTCGTACTTGGAAACGATAATAGAGGCGTTGCCATGATAATAACCAGAATCGATAATCTGGGCAAGGGAGCATCAGGGGCTGCCATCCAGAATATGAATCTGATGCTGGGATTTGAGGAAGATTTAAATTTATAGTTATAATAAAGTTTACAGCTTATATGGCGCTTTTATTGCTCCATGTAAGCTGTTTATATTTTCAAATGAATATCGCTGCAGTTTAATGCCGTTATTGACCGGTAAATTTATTTAGAACAGTTGTTACCTTTAATTTGCGATTAGTTCGCTGACAATTAATTTATGATATTTATATATTGATTAAAGCCCTATATTTTCGGCAATTGATTAATCAGTAACTTTGAAGTATGATTATTATATGCAATTATTATATTAAAAGATGGTCGTAAAAGGGGGGGCTAAGGATGAATAAAAAACTGGATTTTGACAGCAGGGTAAAAGATATTTATGCTAATCCGATCGGAAGAGACATAATCAATAAGCTTCTTCTTCAGCTTAATAAAAGCAGGAGGCTTGTTACAAATCCTCTTATAGGAAATCTTCGGATAAGAACACTGGCATCACTGACTAAGGGGAAAATAGACAAAGATTTTTTTGCTACTATTTTAGATTTATTAAACAGCGAACGGGATGTACCTAAAAATATAAACGGGAATTCTGACAGAAAATGGTGGAAAGAGGCTGTAATATACCAGATATATCCCAGAAGCTTTCAGGATTCCGACGGGGACGGCATAGGCGATCTGAAAGGGATATGCTCAAGGCTTGATTATTTAAAGGAATTGGGGATAGATGCCATCTGGCTGTCTCCCGTATATGATTCACCCAATGACGACAACGGATACGATATCAGGGATTATTATGCCATAATGAAAGAATTTGGCACCATGGAGGACTTTGATTACTTGCTTGAGGAAGTCCATAAAAGAGATATGAAACTTATTATGGACCTGGTTATAAACCATACTTCCGATGAGCATGAGTGGTTTAAAAAAGCTCTGGAAGGGTCGGAAAAGTATAAAGAGTATTATCATTTTGCGGACAATAAAGACGGTAATCCGCCCAATAACTGGACTTCATTTTTCAGCGGTCCGGCATGGAACTATTATGACAATTTGGATGCCTGGGCTCTTCATCTGTTTTCCAAAAAGCAAATGGATTTAAACTGGGAAAACCCCGATGTCAGGCGGGATGTCATAGCCATGATTAAGTGGTGGCTTGACAAAGGAGTTGACGGTTTCAGACTCGATGTTATCAATTATATTTCCAAAAAAGAGGGTTTGCCTGACGGACATAAACTAATCGGGCAACTGATGGGGTACTACGGAGTAGAACATTACTTTTACGGTCCGAAACTTCACGAATACATTAAAGAAATAAAAAAAGAAGCTTTTGAACCTTATGATGCATTTACAGTCGGAGAGACCCCGGGAATAGGAATGGAGATGAGTAAGCTTCTTACGGCTGCTTACAGGAAAGAACTTGACATGATCTTTTCCTTTGACCATTTGGAAACTCCGGGACATTACAAGTTTGACGATTACCTTTATGATTTAAACTATTATAAAGAATATATGATCGACTGGATGGAAAATTACTATAAGGATAATTGCTGGATGTCTTTATTCTTTGAAAACCACGACAATCCCAGGATGATATCAAAGGTAAATCCCGATCCTGCTTACCGCAAAGCCCTTGGGAAGCTCCTTGCAATGATGCAGCTGACCTTAAAAGGGACCCCTTTCATTTATCAGGGGCAGGAAATTGGAGCTGTAAACAGGGATTTTAAATCCATAGAAGATTTGAGAGACGTGGAAAGCATCAATTTATACAATGAACTGAAGGCTTCCGTCGGAGAAGATGCAGCGTTTAAAAAGGTACTTTGCGGCAGCAGAGATCATGCGAGAACTCCGATGCAATGGAATGCAAGTGACAATGCGGGATTTACCACGGGGATACCATGGATTGGGATTTGCGGGGATTACAAAAACATCAACGTGGAAGCAGAGCTTAATGACGAAGATTCCATACTTAATTTTTACAGAAAACTTATTAGGCTCAGAAAAGATAACGAAGCTTTTGTATACGGGGGCATTAAGATTTTGGATAAGAAGAGGAAAAATGTATTTACATATATTAGAAGCAATAAAGACAGCATATTTTTAATTGAATGCAATCTTTGCCAACACCCTGTAAAGAGAAGTAAAAATAAGTTTCCGGGCAAAGAACTAATTTTATCCAATTACAAAGATACATCCGATATGTTAAGGCCTTATGAGGCAAATCTGTACAAAATTGTGTAATGCTGAACTTGAAATATTGAAATATATGGACCGTAAGTTACTATTGTTAAAGTGATTTTTGTAGCAAAACGGATTATTCGGTTTATTGGCATACTTAATAATTTAATTGTTAAAAGAGTTTCGTACGCGAAACTCTTTTAATATTTAAAGGAAATTCATCCGTAATTCTTTTGATAAATTACTTCAACCGAAATTATGGTATGCTTGTATTCACAATAAGAGCAATATAAAAATATGAAGATGGATTCGGCTGTATCACTCAAAGCGAACGAAGTTTGAAAAAAGTTTTGCAGGTAAAATTTATTCTTGTGAATTTATGTATAATGTTTATATTGATTGTTTGTACAAATTAGAATACTATAGTTACAAATGGGCAATAAACCTGAGGAGTAATGATAAGGAGCAGGGTGTTTAATATGAGTATAGAATTTGCAAATACACCACAACTACATAGCTTTAAACTGTTATTAGTTGAAGATGATAAGGCTATAGTTGAGGGACTGGAATATTATCTTACCCAGGAAGGCTTTGAGGTAAGTTGTTGCTACAATGTAAAATCGGCTATTGATTTACTAAGCAAAACCCGGTATGATCTGGCTATACTTGATGTAGCCTTACCCGATGGCAATGGTTATGATTTATGCAAACGGATAAAAAGCATGGGAGATATCCCCGTAATATTTTTAACAGCCAGGGACGATGAAGGAAGTATTGTGATGGGGCTTGATATCGGTGCCGATGATTATATAACTAAACCTTTTCGTATAAGAGAACTTCATTCAAGAATAAAAAGTGTTTTAAGAAGAACAGGGTCATCAAATAAAAATAATAATGAAGATATTATAACTATCAATAATATTACAGTAAATCTTAAGGAAGGCAAGGTTATAAAGAACGGAAACATAATATTTTTGACTGCGTTGGAGTATCGGCTGTTTCTTACACTATTGCAGAACGCAGGCAGGATATTGTCCAGAAACCAGCT
>CAZIHC010000038.1:0-12135 GCA_964538605.1 uncultured Herbinix sp.
TGAGTCACTTCTTTTTTATCATGTTTGGGCAATTAATTTTACAACTTACCCAATTTTATTAAAATTCAATTTTTCCCTGAAGCCATATATTACCCTTAAATCTTCTTTCGGGTAATGGTTCGCCGAGAAGATCTTTTTTGTTTATGCAAAGGCGGAATATTATATCGTTGCATACTAAATCAAGGTCATAAACTTCTTCGTTAGTAAACGTATTAACAACTAAGCGGCTATCCAAAATTGTAGCCAATATACTGTAATTATCGGATTCTGAACCGTACGGAATAAAACTGGTCTCTACAATTGAATAAATATCTTCCTTCTTTGCTCTTCTGGTTACCTTTGCATAAGTATCTATATCATCAAAAGTAAGACTGTCTATTGCTTCCTGGTTTCCTTTTTTTGCTTCTGCTATTAGTTTATTTCTGTTTATTCTTTCGGCTGTTATGTTTCTTACCTGAATTTCATCCTTGTTTATGGGAAGTATGGTTCTTCCCTCAAGAGACAAAGCTGACAAAGTAACCGGAACATTTAAATTCAAAAGTTTTTTGCTGTTTTTTCTTTCCAAATAATCGGCCACGTTCTGAATATAAAATATAAGTGAAACACCCAAACGGTAATCATCACACATTCCGGTATAAGATTCGGAATCTACCCTTTTATTGATGGCAATTTCTTCCTTTACACTGATACCATGACCATATAAAAAGGGAAAATAGTTTTCCAGATGGAAAATATCATTATGATCATATTCCCCTCTTACTGTTATTCCAAAGTCTGGTCCAAACCACATGGACATCTCGGTCAGGCTGTTCTGATAATCTATTTGAATGGTTTTTCTATTTGAAGCTTTATCTATTACAAGATTAATAAGCTTATTTAGCTCATTTCTGTTATTAACATTGCTAAACCCTATAGCTCTTAAATAACTGTGCATAAAATCACCTCTTTTTCCGTCAAAATAAATCTATATAACTTACTAATAAATACGCTTATATTCCAAAATACATGTGATATTATTTATATCATACTTTATTCCAAACTGCAAGAAAGATTATACTAATCCATTATGGTATCGGTAATAAACAAAGTCAACTCTTTTGTAAGGTCTTTTTCTATCCATTCGGTAGGTTTTCTGCCGTTGGCATCCTGGATAATTCTTATAACCGGTCTTGTAGGACATTTCGGATTTTGTCTTAGCACAATTCCGATTTCATTTTGATTTGTAATAACCAAAGCACCGATTGGATAAGCTGCTACAGAAGCGACAAAAGCCTTTACCACATCAAGATCAAACTTGCTTTCTGCCTGGCTTACAATAAAATCTATGGCATCATGAACTTTCATTTTCGGAACCAAATTACCGTATACCCTGCTGTCAAATTCGTCACACACCGCAGCAATTCGGCTACCTATACGAATTTTATCTCCTTTTAAATGAAAAGGATATCCCGAACCGTCCATTCTTTCATGATGGCTTAATATAATATCTTTTGAAGTAGATGACAGCCATTTCATCTTTTCTACTGCGGAATAACCGTAAATCACATGTTTCTTGATCTCTTTTTGTTCCTTTTCAGAAAATTCGTCCATTTTACGATTACTAAAGTCTGTTGTAATAAATGTAAAACCAATGTCATGCAAAAGACACCCTATCGCAATCTCTCTGACTTTTTTCTTAGGGAGTTTAAGTTTAAAAGCCAAGATTACCGAAAGGGCACATACATTCAATGAATGAGAATAAGTTCCTTCATCTTTATTTCTTATGCTTGACAGGTTATAAATAACATCCGGTTGCTGCAATATATCATTTATTATTTCATCCGCTATAGTTATAATCTCTTCCAATTCGTTGTCGGTTTGATAAGTATATTTTGTAAGTATTTCTCTTACGGTTTCCTGGCATTGTTCTTTTATTTGATACTCCAGACTTTCTTCCAAATCAATACCTTGTCCGATTTCATCTTCCACATAAATATACTCTATATTTAATGCTTTCAAGCGGCTTACATAATCTTTCTTTACAATTGTTCCGGCTGTCATTAATACAGAATTATTTTCACTCACTATATCTTTTGCTAAACATTCATTACCTTTTACAGAATCTACGGAAATAATTCTCATACCGATCCTTTCAAACCGTATTATTATCGACTATAAACCCTAAAACACAACATTATTCCATAAAAGAATTATATTTAATAGCCTGTTCCAATGCTGTTCTTTCTTCTTTTGACAATTCAAGAAAGGATTCACCTTTTATAATCTCTTTCAGGTATATATAACATCCCTCTCTGCTGCTATGTATAGAATTTATTAAAATACCGTCATTATTTTTATCTAATAGTGCAAGTACAAAACTTAATTTGCCTCCCATTTCTTTAAAAGCATCATATTTTACTATTCCGATTTTTTGCATTGAAGTCATTAAATCTTCATTTATTTTTTTTATTTCATTACGGATGATATCGCTATCCTCTTTTAATTTATCAATATCATTAAATCTGTTGATTATTACTGTTTCCAAGTTTTCTCCGCTGTTTCCGGTCATGAATTTTTTGTATTTTTTATTTAATTTGCGCTGTTTAATCAATAAAACCAATATTATTAAAAATAAAAAAACACTAAAACCGGCAAGAGCGGTTACTATATAAATTATATTTTGCTCTATCAATTCCATCCAGTTCATTTCTTCCTCCGATGTATTTAAAATCTAGTTAATTTAATTAAGAGAGTCAAACATCTCCAGTATTCTCTCCAATTCCTCATCAGAATAGTATTCTATTTCAATTTTTCCCGACTTCTTTTGCTTACGCTTAATCGATACTTTTGTACCAAAAATATTTTTTAGTTTTTCTTCCAATGCCTGATAAACAAAATTATCTTCTTCCGTTACTGCTATTTCTTTTTCCGTTTTTTTTGAAAGTAGTTTTTTTACCAGTTTTTCCGTTTCCCTTACGCTTAAATTTTCATCAATAATTTTGCATGCCGTTTCATATTGTAAATTGGAATCTTCCAATGATAAAAGAGCTCTGGCATGTCCGCCGGTAATTTGATCATCTATTAACATTTGCTGAATTCTATTGTCTAATTTTAATAAACGCAGTGAATTTGTTATGGCTGTTCTGCTTTTAGATACTCTACCTGCCAATTCTTCATGTTTTAGATTAAATTCGTTAATCAGTCTTTGATAGGCCTGGGCTTCTTCTATAGGATTTAAATCTTCTCTTTGTATATTTTCTATCAAAGCAATTTCCACAATTTCCTGAGAACTGTAGTCTTTTATAATTACAGGCACTTCTTTCAGTCCTGCCAGCCTGGCTGCCCTCCATCTTCTTTCTCCTGCTATAATTTCATAATATTTATCTCTTTTTTGTACTATTAGAGGTTGAATAACTCCATACTGACGGATAGAATCCGCCAATTCCTGAAGTGTTTCCGGATCAAACTTTTTTCTCGGCTGGGATTTATTTGGTTCAATTTCATTAATAGGTACTAATGTTTCACGTGAAACATTTTCATCTAAGCCTGTATCTTCTTCAGAAATACGCTGGGGTATCATAACATCCAAGCCTTTCCCTAGTCCTCTTTTTACAGCTGACATATTATCCTCCCTTACCTTATATAAATATTCGGCTTTACAGTATTTTTACTTAATATCATCTGCTATTACTTTTTTCGAATCTTTCTGCTTCATCATTTTCAATAACTTCTTCAGCCAACTGCCTATATCCTTCCGCTCCTGAAGATTTAGGATCATATATGTTTATAGGTAATCCGTGACTTGGTGCCTCCGCCAGGCGTACATTTCTTGGTATTATTGTTTTATAAATATTCTGATTTAAATTTTCTTTTACATTTTCTACTACCTGCAGGGATAGATTTGTACGGGCATCAAACATTGTAAATACGACCCCTTCCATTCTAAGGCCAGGATTTAGTCTCCTCTTTACAAGCTCTATAGTATGCATAAGCTGTGTTAATCCTTCCAAAGCATAAAATTCACATTGAATAGGAACAAGTACAGTATCGGCAGTTGTCATTGCATTTACCGTTAATGTATTCAAAGAAGGGGGACAATCAATGATTATAAAATCGTAATTATCTCTTACCTTGTCTATATGATGTTTTAATATGTATTCTCTGTCGTTGATACCTATTAATTCTATTTCAGCACCGGCCAAATTAACGTTAGAAGGCAAGAGATACAGGTTGTCAAAAGAAGTTTTTATAAGACAATCCTGTAATGTGCATTCGCCAATCATCATTTGGTATATGGTATTTTTTATTGTGTGCTTGTTAATACCTAGTCCGCTGGTTGTATTACCTTGAGGATCAATATCAACAGCAAGTACTTTTTTATTTCTTTCGGCAAGACATGCAGACAAATTTATAGCCGTAGTTGTTTTGCCTACTCCCCCTTTTTGATTAGCTATAGCAATTACTCTTGCCATCTTAACACCATCCTTTTTGTCTTTTCGACTCATAAGAGTTTTATATTAATTATAGCATTATTAATTTTAGATATCTACCCAAAAAAATATATTGAATGGATTATTTTCCTATATTAAAATTTAGTATTTTTTATTATATATTAATGTCATAGGGTATTAACTTATAATTTATGCTTACATTACTTTTCTATCATATTTCTTTTCTTTTAAACCAATCTCTTCATTTAAATTATTTAACCAAAATAATTATTTTTCAAATTATAATAAATAGATATATAATTTAAAAATCTTTTTAACTAGCTTTAAATATTTTATTTCTTAAATCACTGCCTTTTTATAATTTCATAAATTGACTTAATTTATATATGCTATTAATCATAAAAATTTTTTATTTAATCAAAAAAATAGAAGGTACCATATATGGTACCATTCTAAAATATTTCATATAAAAATTTCCGTTTTTATAGATGTTTCACGTGAAACATTATTTTAAAATATATCTACTATATTATGTTTAATTGCATATACGGCAGCCTGTGTTCTGTCTGAAGCATTTATTTTCTTAAATATATTTGATATATGATTTTTTACAGTTTTTTCGCTTATACTAAGAGTATATGCGATTTCTTTATTGAAAAGCCCTTCTGCTAATAATTTCAATACTTCTATTTCTCTTTTTGTCAAATTATCGTCATATGAATTAAGACTTGCAGCTCTTTCACTCATGCGTTTTTTCAACATAGGTCTTAATTCAGGTTGTATAAATGTTTCTCCCTGCATTATAGTTACTATAGCTTTTTTCAGTAATGATGAGTCTGAATCTTTCAATATATAACCTTCTACTCCAATATCTGCGGCTCTTATCAAATATTCCACTTCATTATGAATTGTTAATATTAATACTTTTACATCTGTTTTTTTCTCTTTTAAGTATTGAAGGACTTTTAAGCCGTTCATCTCAGGCATATTGATATCAAGTAACAATATGTCAGTATTTTTTTCGTCAAGAAGTTCTATACATTCTTTTCCGTTGCCTGCTTCGGCTATAACCTTGATGTCTCCGTCCAGCTCTAAAATTTGTTTTATTCCTTCTCTCACCATTAAGTGATCATCTGCTATCATAACATTAATTGGTCTGTTCATTGATCTTCCCCTTTACAGCTATATGGTACAGATATATTTATAATTGTGCCTTTATTTATAGTAGATTGAATGTCTAGTGTTCCGGATAATAAATAAACCCGTTCTTTCATTATTGATAATCCGCATCCTGTGTAGTCCCGTGTAATTCGGTCCTTTATTTCTTTTGTATCGAATCCTTTTCCGTCATCTTTAATTGTTATATTTACATTGCTTTCACCGTATTGTATATCAATTTCAATACATTTTGCATTTGCATGTTTTATTGCATTATTGCATGCTTCCTGTATGACTCTGAAAATGGATAAGTTTATAACCGGTAAAATATCATTTCTTTCTTCGTTATACGTTAGTTTTATATCAATATCATGATGATTCATTAATTGATTTATAAATCTTTCAATTGTCAATATCAATCCTAAGTCGTCCAATGACATAGGTTTTAAATTAAATATTATTTCCCTTATTTCATTTATTACTGATTTAAGAGTACTGGATATTGTTAATAACTCCAGCCTTGTGCGTACAGGATCTGTATCAACAAATTTTGCTGATAGTTCACATTTATGAATTAAACTTGTCAAATTTTGCACCGTTGAGTCATGTAAATCTCTGGCAATGCGCTGCCTGTCCTGCTCCTGTATTTCCAGTATATTTAATCTCATATCTATTTGTGATTTCTGCTGATTTAATATATTTAAAACGTTTTCCAATTGAATTATACTGTTATCTGTTGCTTCTTTTTCTTTGCCTGTTTCTTCTATTTTTTTCTTTAAATTTCTTATATTTTCTTCATATTCCTCAATATTATAATCTCTACTGTTAGGTGACAACATTTTTGAAATATCTGCTTTTTCTTCTATAATTGATTTTATAATACTTTCTTTCTCTGTTAATTCGTTATGATAAGATTTCATTTTCTCGCTTAACTGTTTTTGTCGATATTTATTTTCATTAATTAAGTTTTTTATATATTTCTTTGCGTTTTCGTATTCATTTTCCTTATTTTCGTTTTTGCTTGTCATTATAGGTCACCTTTGATTATAAGATTGTTTCCCTATATAATAATCCTATCATGAAGATTTAAATATATCAAATAATTTTATAATTAATTGCTAAATTTTGATATAATATTAAAATTCTTCAATTTTTATTGTTAATTAATTATATAATATACCAATATTATCTATTTTTAAAGTACAATTTGAATAATTTTTCGGTTAATTTTTTATATTTTTGCAACAATTTAAAAGCTTATTGCAGTATTTCATTATAATATATTTTTGGGACAAAATGCTATTTTTTTCTTCATAATGAGACTTAAATCCTATTTTTTCAAACATATCCGTCAAAAAATAAGGTACTTCAGCATATATTTCATCTAATGACATTGATTGAGCTTTGTCTACCAACATTCTTACAATCATGTCTCCATATTTTTTTCTTCTGTAATCCTTTCTTACAGCCACATATTTTATATAGGCTTCATTTTTATTTAATTCAAGTCTTCCAACAGCAACAGCCCTGTCCTCTTTTAAACCTTCATATAGTAAGGCGTGAAACACTTTTTTTCCGGTTATATTAAGCATATCTTTTTGATTAGATTTCATTTCATCAATAAAAACTTCTTTAAGGATGTCATTAACCTCGTTTATTCTTTCATCATTTGAAACCAATTTACCTAATATCAATTAATTTCCCCCTTTAATTATTATAAAGGTTCTTTTGAAGGTTTTCCTGCAGTTCTTGGATATTTTTTTGGAGTTTCTTTAATTTTCTCAATCATTATCATTGATCTTCCGATATCTGTTAGCGGAAGTATGAATTCTTTATGGTCTTTAACCGTTCCTCCCAGTATTTTTATAGCATTTTGGGCTTCCTGTAATTCTTCATTTATATTGCCTGATTTATAAGGAATAAAGTAGCCACCTTTTTTTACAAAAGGAAGACAATATTCTGTCAAAACCGAAAGTTTGGCCACTGCCCTTGATGTGCACAAATCAAATGATTCTCTGAAAGATTCATCTCTTCCCAAATCTTCCGCTCTTGCATGAATTACCTCAATATTGCATAAATTTAATTCTTTTATTACTTCTTCCAAAAAACCGATACGTTTCTTTAAAGAATCCATAAGTACTACTTTGGTATTCGGAAAAGCTATTTTAATCGGAATACCGGGAAACCCGGCTCCCGTGCCGACATCTATTATTTTTTCATATATAGGACGATAAACTTCTACAATTGAAAGGCTGTCAAGAAAATGTTTATGGATTACTTCCTTAAGTTCTGTAATGGATGTCAGATTCATTTTGTTGTTCCATTCAACTAAAATTTGGTAGTAATCCATAAACTGTTTAATCTGATACTCTTCAAGCTCTATATTTAAAATTTTCAATCCTTTTTTTAACTCAAGAATTCCTTGTTCAATATTATAATCCATACAATTACCTCATACAGAATTATTCAGGTTTATTCCTGGAATTATATTGCATCAAATAAATCAGCAAGACGGATATGTCTGCCGGTGATACTCCCGCAATTCTCGATGCCTGTCCGATTGAAACCGGCCTGAACTTGTCCAGTTTTTGTCTCGCTTCTATTCTTAAGCCCGTTATTTCATAATAATCAATATCCTCAGGTATTTTTTTATTTTCCATCTTTTTGAACTGGTTTATTTGCATTTGCTGTCTTTTTATATATCCTTCATACTTAATATTAATATTAACCTGCTCAATCACATCATCAGGTAATTCTTCCCTTTCGGGATCTATGCTTTTAAGCATTTCATAATTTAACTCCGGCCTTTTTATTAGATCTGCCAAAGTTACGGCCGTAGTTAACGGTGCACTGTTAAGGTTTTTAAGCAATTCCTGAACCTGATTGTTTGCTCCTATTACCGTATTTTTCAGCCTGTTTATTTCTTTTTCTATAAGTTCTTCTTTTCTTAAAAGGGCCTGATATCTTTCTTCATCGATAAGCCCTATTTTATATCCTATTTTTGTTAATCTTAAATCTGCGTTATCCTGTCTTAATATTAACCTGTATTCCGCCCTGGAAGTCATCATACGGTAAGGTTCCGTGTTTTCCTTTGTAATAAGGTCATCAATCAATACACCGATATAAGCTTGTGAGCGGTCAAGTACTACAGGCTCTCTTCCGAGTATCTTCATAGCTGCATTTATACCTGCCATAATTCCCTGGGCAGCCGCTTCTTCATATCCGGAACTTCCGTTAAACTGCCCCGCACTGAATAAGCCTTCGATTTTCTTAAATTCAAGCGTCGGTTTAAGCTGTGAAGGATTAATGCAGTCATATTCTATGGCATATGCGTTTTTTACAATATGGGCATTTTCAAGACCCGGAACCGATCTGTACATTTTTACCTGAACATCTTCAGGAAGGGAACTTGACATACCGGAAACATACATCTCGTTGGTATAATTTCCTTCAGGTTCGATGAAAACCTGATGTCTGTCTTTGTCAGGAAATCTCACCACCTTATCTTCTATGGATGGGCAATATCTTGCCCCGGTTCCCTGTATATTACCGTTAAATAGCGGAGATCTGTCAATATTGGCACGAATAATTTCATGGGTTTCCGGTGTCGTATAGGTAAGCCAGCAAGAAACCTGTTCTCTCATTATATCTTCCGGTCTGTTGGTAAATGAAAAAGGAACTATTTTCTCGTCACCTTTTTGCTCCGTCATTTTTGAGAAATCAATGGTTCTTTTATCAATTCTTGCCGGGGTTCCGGTTTTAAATCGCATCATTTCTATCCCTAATTTTTTTAAGGCTTCGGTCAAATGGGTAGCTGCCTGCAAACCGTTGGGTCCTGTATGATGTACCGTTTCTCCGTATATGCATCTGGCATTCAGATAAGTGCCGGTACAGATTATAACCGCTTTACATGGATAAATAGCTCCCGAACTTGTTTTTACTCCGGTTATTTTATTATTTTCCGTAATTATATCGATTATTTCTGCCTGTTTAATTGTCAGGTTGGGAGTATTTTCAAGTACCATTCTCATTGATTTCGAATATTCCATTTTATCTGCCTGAGCCCGTAAAGAATGCACTGCAGGACCTTTAGATAAATTTAACATTCTTGACTGTATAAAAGTCCTGTCAATATTTTTTCCCATTTCTCCGCCCAAAGCATCTATTTCTCTTACCAGGTGCCCTTTTGATGTTCCGCCTATATTAGGATTACACGGCATCATCGCAATACTGTCTACACTTATCGTAAACATAATTGTTTTTAAAGACAGTCTGGCACATGCCAAAGCAGCTTCACATCCTGCGTGACCCGCACCTATAACGGCTACGTCATATTCTTCATAAACAAATGACATAATAATCCTTTTCCTTTCTAAATGCATTTAAGTTATTTACCCATGCAAAATTCACTGAATATAAGATTTATTAAATCTTCCTCTACATTTTCTCCGATAATTTTTCCGAGAACTTCATATGCTGTCATCAAATCTATAGAATAAAAATCTTCCGGCATTTGATTCTCAATGCTTTCTTTTACCATACTTAAGGCTTCAAGGGCTATTCTGAATGCTTCAATATGCCTGTCATTGGTAATTAATATATCTTCATTTAATTTAAGTTCTCCTTTAAAGAACATTTCCTTTATAAGTTTTTCCAGTTCATCAAGGCCCGTGTAATTAATAAAAGATGTTATTATAACAGGATGTTGTGTTTTTACTTTTAATTCGTCAATGTCTATCTTTGGCGGCAAATCGCTTTTGTTAAACAATAATATGGCCTTTTTATCCTTTATTAAGGAAAGTATGGCTTCGTCATTTTCGTCAAGAGGTGTGGTAGAATCTATTACATAAATAATCAAATCGGCTTCTTTTGCAATCCTTATTGCTTTTTCCACACCGATTTTTTCCACTACATCTTCGGTTTTTCTTATTCCGGCAGTATCTATTATATTTAAAGTTATTTCGTTTAACTGAACCGTTTCTTCAAGGGTATCCCTTGTGGTACCTGCTATATCCGTTACTATTGCCCGTTCTTCTTTTACCAGTATATTTAAAAGGCTTGATTTTCCTGCATTGGGTTTTCCGATAATAACGGTTCTTATTCCTTCTTTTATCAATCTTCCGTTCTTTGAATCAGAAATTAATTTCTCGATCCTTTTGCAATAGCTGTCAATATTGTTAAGCAGATTTTCCGAAAATCCGTCCAGGCTGTAATTTTCAGGATCATCCAAAGCTGCTTCAATATATGCAACGTCCCTTAAAATTCCTTCTCTTAAACTTTTTATAATTTCAAATTCTCTTCCTCTTAACTGGTTCAGAGAATTTTTAAGGGCCATTTCATTTTTCGCATTTATTATATCACATACTGCTTCCGCCTGCGATAAATCTATTCTGCCGTTTAAAAATGCCCTCTTTGTAAATTCTCCCGGTTCTGCCAGTCTCACACCATGTTTTAATACAATATCAAGAATTTTCTTTGTTACGACAATACCTCCATGGCAATTTATCTCAACTACATCTTCCCTGGTATATGTCAAAGGAGCCCTCATGACAGTGACCATTACTTCATCTATTACTTCTTCACCGTCAACTATAAATCCATAATGAATTGTATGGCTTTTTTGCTTAGATATCAATTTATTATTACTTTTAGACCTATATATTTTATCTATAACGGGTAAAGCATTATCACCGCTTATTCTTATAATGCTTATGCCACCGCCACCTAATCCGGTTGCTATTGCAGCTATTGTATCCGTATTCATGAGTTTCCTCCTTTCATAAATCCCGGAGACAAAAATTTTTGATTCAATTATAAATGAAAGGTGTCTTAAAGTAAAACCTACTTTGAAGACACCAGTTATCTCTAATATTGATTATCTTATACTATTTCAGTCGGTACATGTTCCTTATTTTCTTTAGGTTCCTTTTTATAATCCCTTCTGTATCTTCTGGAATTATCTCTTCCGTATCTTGGCTTTGGATCATGATTATTTTTCTTATAACCGATAACTACCTTACGATACGGCTCTTCTCCCTCAGAATAGGTTTCCACATACTTATCGTTCTGTAAAGCAGAATGGATAATTCTTCTTTCATAAGGATTCATAGGTTCTAAAGCAATTGATTTTCTTGTTTTTCTTACTTTATATGCTATATTCCTTGCCAGATTTTCAAGAGTTTCTTTTCGCCTCTCTCTGTAGTTTTCAGTGTCCAGTTTAACTTTTATATATTTATCACTATTCTTGTTAATGACCAGGCTGACCAAGTATTGAAGGGAGTCTAAAGTTTGTCCTCTTTTTCCTATAAGCACTCCCATTTCTTCACCTTCAATATTTATTTCCAGCATCTCATTTTCTTTATCGTAAACTATATCAAGTTTTGCATTAATGTTCATTGCATCAAATACTTCTTCAAGAAATTTTCTGGCCGTATTTTCAACACTCAGTTTCATTCTTACTCTTATTTTTGCAGGTCTGCTAAACATTCCGAAAAAACCGGATGATTCTTTTTCTATTATCTCATATTCCAAATTATCTATTGTGGTA
>CAZIHC010000039.1:0-12058 GCA_964538605.1 uncultured Herbinix sp.
TCTATTTTACTGTTAATCATCTGAGAGAGTGCAGTAGTGGCATTACCGGCACCGATATTACCGATTTCACGAAGCACATCAAACTCCATATTGTTTATTTTATTTAAATCTATATCTGACACTACGGACACCCCCATAAATTATAAAATCATTTTTACTCATTTTTCTCACTGACTATTGCCGGAATATTTAAGATATTAATCAACTCACTGCCGTTTTTCCCAATTCCTGCGCTAAAAACAGCTTTTCCGTCTTTTTCATCATAATTTACTTTTTCTATATTTTCATCTTCCAGAGTAACTACCTCGTTTACTTCATCCACTATCAGGCCGACAGATTCGGATGAATCATCCGGTTTTATAATCAATATCCTTGTGCTTGGAGTAAATGTGTCATCTTCCAGTCCCAGCCTTCTTCTTAGGCTCATCACCGGAATTACTTCTCCCCTTAAATTGATGACCCCCAGATAATACGGTTGGGCTTTCGGTACCCTGGTTATGTTTTGCATGACAATAATACTGTTTACATATCTTATATCTATGCCATACAATTCCTGACCTAATTTTAAATCTATAATTTGCATAATCATACCCTCCGTTTTTTATGCCGGCATATTTATATCAGGGAATTCACATCGAGAATTAGTGCCACTTCACCGTTTCCAAGTATCGTTGCTCCGCTGATAATTTTATGAGCTTTAATAAATTTGCCGATAGATTTAATGACAATTTCCTGCTGGCCTAACAGCTCGTCCACTACCATACCGGCCATTCTTTCACCCTTCTTGACTACAACCACAAAAAGTTCATCCTTGTCTTCTCCCTTATTGCAGTCCAAAATATCACCGAGACGTATAATCGGTATAAGCTTGCCTCTTAAGTCTAATACTTCCGTATTGTTAACTATCTTAATATCCTTGCTTGCAACATTCTCTACGGTCTGGATATTTCCTAAAGGCAAGGCGTATTTTTCGGATGAAATTTTTACCATTAAAGCCTGCATAATAGCCAAAGTAAGCGGCAGCCTTATTATGAAATTAGACCCGACATTTTTCTTGGTTCTTGCTTCAATTTCTCCGCCTAAGGCTTCTATCTTGGATTTAACAACGTCCAGGCCTACTCCTCTTCCCGAAACATCGGTAACCTTGCTTGCAGTCGAGAAACTGGGCATAAAGAGGATGTCGATAATCTCCTTATCGCTCATTCTTTCAGCCTGGTCCGGTGTAATAACACCTCTTTCGATGGCTACTTTTTTAACCTTTTCTACGTCGATACCTTTACCGTCGTCCCTGACTTCAATTACAACATTGTTTCCGTCCTGATATGCGTCAAGGAAAATAGAACCGACGGGATTTTTGCCAGCCTTAATCCTTTCTTCCCTGCTTTCAAGCCCATGGTCTGCAGCATTTCGAAGCAGATGCATTAAAGGATCTCCTATTTCGTCTATTACTGTACGGTCCAGTTCCGTATCTTCACCGGTCATGAAAAGTTCCATCTCTTTGTCAAGAGTCTTTGACAAATCACGGATCATTCTGGGGAATCGGTTTACGACGCTTTCTATCGGAACCATTCTTACCTTCATGACAGATTCATGCAAATTGGATGTAATCCTTTCCAAATACTCAATCTGGTCAAAAAATTCCGGATTGGCCTGCTGATCGAATGCGCTGCTGGATGATACAATACTGTTTTTGGCAATAATAAGCTCACTTACCAAATTCATAAGAACATCCAGTTTTTCTATATCTACACGGACCGAACGGTTGGCTACCGGTTTTCCTGTCTGCTTTGGCTGTTTTGGTCCGCCTTCCTTTAAGGAATCCAATTCCTTCGGGGCTTTAGGAGCCGAAGTGCCTTCCTCGTCCTGTTTGATGGCAGTCATGTATGTATTAAACTCGTTTTCATCCAGCCTTATGTAGTCTGCAACAACTTCTTTTATCTCGGAAACGGACATAACGTATTCGATAATCTTGTCCGGTGTTTCGTTGGTAATTATAAAGGCAGAAAAATCAAAGTCGAACTTTTCATCTTCCAGGTCCTGGGCACTGGGATGAAGCTTGATTATTTCTCCATGCTCCTCCAATACCCTGTTTATCATGAAGGCTCTGGCACCTTTTAGCATACAGTCTTCCTGTATGTACACGGTAAGGCCTATAACATTCAAATTCAAAGATGCAGCCTTGGCAATGGCCTTTTTCTCATGTTCTTCCAGATTAATAGACTGGAATTTATACTTTCCTGTATCGGATACAACTTTTTTAGTTTCATCGGATTTTGGTGCTGCCGGCTGTGCTTCGGTATTACCAAGGCCTTTATCCAAAATTTGCTTTAAGGCTTCGATTATATCCTGGCTGTCATAATCACCTTCCGTACCTTCCGATTGTATGTTAACCAGGTAGGTTTCCAAAACATCAAGACCCTTGAACAATACATCAATCAAGTCAGAAGTAGCCTTCATCTTACCGTTTCTGATTTCCGAAAAAACATTCTCCATATCATGGGTAAGACGCTGCATTTTCTGAAATCCCATGGTTCCTGCCATTCCTTTCAGGGAATGGGCTGCACGGAATATCTCGTTGATTGTAGCTTCATTTTCCGGTTCTTTTTCCAAAACCAGAATATGTTCATTAAGTGACTGTAAGTGTTCTTTTGTTTCTTCAATAAAAATTTCTAAATATTGGCTTACGTCCATGTTAATACCCCCACATTCTTAATGATAGCATCGGCAATGTTATATAACGGAAGCACTTCATCCGCCAGTCCTGTTTGCTTAATCATTCTGGGCATTCCGTATACCACGCTTGTTTCACTGTCCTGAGCTATTACATGTATATTCTTTTTTTTACTTAGTTCTGTAATACCGGCAGTACCGTCACTTCCCATACCGGTAAGCACAACACAGACTATTTCATCATAATCGGAATCGACAAGGGATTCATACATTATATCTGCGCAAGGTTTAAGTCCCCGTCTTGCCGGTTCTTCGGTCAGCTTTATAAAATGATTTCCCTGTCCGTCTTTTACAATCCTAAGCTGCCTGCCTCCTTTAGCTATATAAGCCCATCCCTTTTTAATAATCTCTCCGTCCTCTGCCTCTTTCACCGGAATTTGGCTTATACCGTTAAGTCTTTCTGCCAGGGATTTTGTAAAACCTTCCGGCATATGCTGCACTATGACCACTCCGGCATTCAGTTGCTTTGGCAAACTGGGAATAATTAAATTAAGAGCCTTGGGGCCACCTGTCGAACAGGCGATTGCTACAAGTTTATTTGATTTTTCAGGGAAATTTGCGGACTTTTCCTTTTTGGTATTAGGAGCCGATTTCTTCTTTTCCTCTTTTTGACGCTGTACGATAGAAAGCTGACAGTCTGTCGCCATCGCCAGACACTCAAGAAGCTTGCCCGCAAATACATCGTTTTTAAGCTCATCTAGTCTTTCGGGTTTTGTAATAAAATCAAATGCTCCCAACTCCAGGGCGTATATAGTTTCCTTAGCTTCTTTTGTAGTAACTGCACTGACTACTATCACATTCGTTTTTATGTTCTGCTTTTTGAGTTCTTCCAGAAGCTCTATGCCGTTCGTTCTTGGCATATTAATATCCAGTAGCACGGCATCTACTGCACCGGAATTTTCTTTCAGCATACTTAACCCGTTAAGTCCGTCATTGGCAACTCCGATTACATGAAATCTCTCATCTGCTTCTATTATATCAGATAATACCCTTCTCATGAGTGCAGAGTCATCTATTATTAAAATATTTTTCTTCATAGCGCCATAAGCCTTTCTAATTCTCCCCTCAAAAAGTTACTTTTTCTCATTGCTTCTGCGTTTTCTTTCCTGTTCGAAAATGTATTTTATCAGGTCTTCCCTGTCTTTGGGGCTTATACCCTGAAATTCAACCCTATGTTCATAAAATCCGGTTCTTCTGTACATTTTTTCAGATGCTATTATTACAGATGTTATTTCTAATTTTTTTACTTCATTTTTAAGACTAAAACTTAATTTTATGAGAATTTTGTCTCCGGGTTTTAACTCCTCCTTAGAGTTAAACCGACATCCGCCTCCGCTTAAGTCTGTTATGCATCCGTTAGTCCACTTATTAGTTAATTCCGCCAGTTTTTTTCTGATTTCAGCCTGTTCCTGCGGGGTTATTGAATGATCATATATCAACTTTTCTTCAAGATTTAATTCCTCTTCGGTAATACGCCTGTATACAATGTCATGAACACATTCCAGACGGAAATACTTCCTCCTTTGAACCTTTTCCAGGTTGGAAGTTAGTTCCATTAACACCATAGGCATGTTTTTCTCCCTGTATATATTGATCATGTGTCCGTTGCATTGATACAAACCCTTTTCGGTGTAAAAATATAGTCTGTAGCTTGCCCATTTATTAAGTATCACTATCAGGCCATTCTTTATGGGTGAAGCCAAGCATATTGTGCCTTCTTCACCATAATCGACAACCTGGCTGACATATGTATTGGCTGACTTAATAAGGTTACCTTTTTGATCCAGTTGTTTAAGTTCCACTTTGTCGCCGATTTTTACCAAATCCCGCAGCATAGGTTCACTCCAATCCCTTCCTGACCCTGGACTTAAGCAAATGATAGAACAATTGGGCAATTCCCTTCTTCTCATTACTGTTTATAACCGGTGCGGCATCACATAATTTATTTGCAATCCCGCTTATATGTCTGGAAAAATCGGAGTCCGGAAAAGCACATATAACCGGAAGTTGCCTCATTAATGCTTTTGACACCGAATAATCCATCGGAAGGTATCCGAGATAATCCAAATTAAGCTTAAGAAATTTAGAACTCACAACACTTAACTTCTTGAAAATCTCCTCACCGTTGTCATCTTTGGTGATGCGGTTCGCTATTACTCTGATTAGTGTATTTTCTGCAGAAAAATTTGATTTTCTGTTTAAAGTTTTTAACAGCGCATAGGCATCGGTTATCGATGTCGGTTCCGGTGTTGTAACCAAAAGAATTTCCGAGCTGGCCGTCGCAAATTCCAATACCGTATCGGTAATTCCGGCTCCGGTGTCAATAACTATAATATCTGCTATTTTGTCCAATTCAGCTAGTTTATATATTAAGTATATAATCTGATCCTTAGTTAAATTGGTAAGCTCCTGAATTCCCGAGCCGCCGGATATGAAACCTATATTCTCCGGCCCTCTGGTTATGATATCAGACAGATTTTTTCCTTTAAACATTAAATCCGCCAGGTTATATACAGGTCTGATTCCCAACATAACTTCCACGTTGGCCAGGCCAAAATCGGCATCCAATATAATAACCCGTTTTCCGAGACGGCTTAAGGCTATGGCCAGATTAACAGTGACGCTTGATTTGCCAACACCGCCTTTTCCGCTTGTTACTGTTATTATTCTGGCTGACTGATTAGGAGCATTCTGTTGTTTAATTAAGCTTCTTAGTTTTTCTGCCTGATCCATCTTATTGCCCCCTTAGCAGCCTCTTTGCTATGTCCTGCGGATTTATCCGTTCGATATCATCCGGCACATCCTGTCCGAATGTGGCATAGGATAAGGGCGCATTCGTCAGCATTCTTATATTCAATATATTTCCTACATAAGTAGTTTCATCCAGTTTAGTAAAAATTAAATTATAATCGGTTATTTCTTTATAGACTTCCGTTATTGCTATTAAATCCTTATATTTTGTGGTAGCACTTAAAACCAGATAAATTTCCCTTTCTTCCTTGGGAACTGCATCAATTAATTTTACCAAATCATCCCTGTGCTCCTTGTTTCTGTGGGAGCGGCCTGCGGTATCTACAAAAATAAGATCATAATCCGAAAATTCTTTTCTGGATTCTTTAATATCTTCTTCATTATATACCACTTTAAGAGGTACCCCGAGAATATTGGCATAGGTCCTAAGCTGCTCCACCGCCGCAATACGATAGGTATCTGCTGTTATAAATGCAATCTTTTCTTTCTCATCCAGTTTAAACCGGGATGCTATCTTTGCTATGGTGGTTGTTTTGCCTACTCCGGTAGGGCCTATAAAAAATATATACTTCGGTGTATTCTGTGCGGGTGTAATCTCTTTGGGCTGTCCAAGTTTGAGGACTATCTTCTGATATACGCCTGACAAGATATTATCCATTGAAGCATCTTTCTTAAATATGCCTTCAATTTCATTGATAATCTGATTGGCATACTTTTCGTCCACTTCATTTATAACAAGCTGGTTATATATAAGTTGTATGCAGGCAAGATTCTTATTTATAGGTTTACTCTTGCCGTTTTCTTTTTCCAATTCTTCCTTTGCACATATCTGCTTTTCCAGAAGGCTTTGCAGATTATTAAGCTTTTCCTCAATTGCAGATGTTTTTAGCATCGCATCATTTTCCGGCTCGGTTCTGTCCTGCTCATCTTCATAGATAATATCGGGGAAATTCCGTTTTTTAGCCGTATTTCTTTCATTCCTATATATTAAATTCTCATCTATGGCAGCCGTTATCTCCACAAGAGGCTTTTTAAATAATCTGTAAATTCCCTTTGGAGATATGGTTTTAATGTTCATGACAACCGCATCCTTGCCAAGTTCTTCTTTGGCAAGCATAATTGCTTCTTTTTCGGTATTTGCCTGAAATTTTTTGATTATCACTAAACTGTCACCATCCCTACTGACTGTAATTCAACATCCGAATCTATCTCATTATATGATATTACAGTTAAGTCCTTAAAATAATCCTGGATAAGCCGTTTAAAGTACATACGGACAATCGGCGAAGTAATTATTATAGGATTTTTTCCAAGCTCCTCTAATTTTTGTATCTCGTTCTGAACCGAATTGATAATTTCTCTGGTTATTTCGGGATCCAGGGCAAGATAAGCACCATGCTCCGTTTGCTTGACAGAATCCATAATCTCCTGTTCAACCTTGGGATCCAGGGTTATAACGCTGGTCATCTCCCCTTCAGGGAAGAACTTTTTGGATATAGCCCGTTTTAGGCTTTGCCTTACATATTCGGTAAGCACATCAATATCCCTGGTGGAAGGTGCATAATCTGCAAGAGTTTCCAGGATGGTAACCAGATCTCTGATTGAAATTTGTTCCCGAAGAAGGTTCTGAAGAACTTTTTGAATCTCACCTACACTTAGAAGTTTGGGAACAAGTTCGGATATAAGGGTTTCGTTGCTTTCCTTAATATTATCAATTAACTTCTGTACATCCTGTCTTGTCAGCAGCTCATGGAGATGTCGTTTTATAACCTCAGTCAGATGAGTTGCAATAATTGACGGAGGATCTACTACCGTATAACCTAAAGATTCGGCCCGTTCTCTCTGACTTTCGGTAATCCAAATAGCCGGCAGTTTGAATGAAGGTTCCAGGGTAGGGATACCCGTTATTTCTTCTTCAACATAACCGGGATTCATGGCCAGATAATGATCAAATAAGATTTCCCCTTCACTAACTTGTACACCTTTTATTTTTATTATGTACTGGTTAGGATTAAGCTGTATATTGTCACGCAAGCGGATCATAGGAACTATGGCTCCAAGTTCCAGAGCAATCTGCCTTCTAATAAGAACCACACGGTCGAGCAAATCTCCGCCCTGATTAACATCCGCCAGCGGTATTAAACCGTAACCGAATTCCAGTTCAATAGGATCAACCTGCAAAAGCGTGGCAACATTTTCGGGTTTTCGTATCTCGTCGGCTTCCGTTTCTTCCGATGATACCTCCTTTTCGATGGAAGATATCTCGATTTTTTCGGCAATGGTCCTTCCTGCCAGAATAAAGGCTAAACCATAACCCACAAACAAAATCGTATTAAGCGGAGTGATAACACCAAGCCCTATCATACTGGCTCCAACAATATAAAGAACCTTTGGTACGGAAAAAAGCTGGCTGACAAGTAAATCTCCGAAATCCGCCTCTTTCGAAACCTTTGTAACCAGGACACCGGTTGCCAAAGATATCATTAAGGAAGGAATCTGGGATACAAGACCGTCACCGATAGTAAGTATAGCGTATTCCTGAAAAGCTTGTGCGGCCGACATACCTCTGTAAAGCATACCTGTAACCGTACCACCTGCTATATTTATAACCGTAATTATCAGTCCGGCTATAGCGTCTCCCTTTACGTACTTGGTGGCACCGTCCATGGATCCGAAAAATGCGGCTTCATCCTGAATTCTTTGCCTGCGCTCCTTAGCCTCCGCATCGGTGATGGCACCGGTATTTAAGTCTGCGTCAATAGCCATCTGTTTACCGGGCATGGCATCCAATGTGAACCTTGCCGTTACTTCCGCTACGCGTTCGGAACCTTTGTTGATAACAATAAACTGCACCATTATCAAAACTATAAATATAATTATACCGATAACTATATCTCCGCCTCCGACGAATTCACCAAATACGCGAACCACACTACCCGGATTTCCGGTAGTCAAAATCAGTCTGGTACTGGATACGTTAAGGGCAATCCTGAAAATTGTAGTAAAGAGCAAAATCGTCGGGAAAGTCGACATATAGAGAACTTCCTTGGTAAATATAACATTGAACAAAATTACAAGCGACAATGCGATATTCAAGGCAAGGAAAAAGTCCAACAGGAAGGGACTCATAGGTATGATCAAAAATACGATGGCTGCTAATATATATAGTCCGACAAATATATCATTTTTCTTCATGCCAAGTCTCCCATGCCTTTCCGCAAATAATAGTTTCTATAAATAATCTAGAAACCTAGAATAGTTTTCTTTTATATATTACCTGAATTGTAAATTTACATTATGGCTTAAATTTTATATTTATTTTGAATTGATTTTTATTGTGATCTATTATACTTAATTAGCACTGTTATTTATTTGTACTTGCTTTCACCGTGTGCTTATTTAAGTGCAAATGATTTTTATTATTTATTTCTAATTGAATCTCTTTTCATATATTTTTGCCCTATGCTTGTTGACTATCATTATTACAATACCGTAAACTCACTGTTTAAATTCTTACAGCGAATTTTATACGTATTTTAAAATTTTACTCTTTAGAAATCCTCCTTTGTATAAAAACGAAATTTTTATATCTTGCCTTTTAATTTATAAACATAGGCAAGTACCTCAGCTGTCATCTGATACAGTTCCGGAGGAATTTCAGCCCCGACTTCTACATTATAATAAAGCATCCTCGCCAGAGGTTTATTTTCAACTATTTCAACATTATTTTCCCTTGCAATCTCTTTTATCTTCTGTGCCAGATAGTCTGCACCCTTAGCCAAAAGAATAGGTGCTTCGGCTTTTTCTTTGTCATACTTAATAGCAGCAGCTAAATGGGTAGGGTTTGTAATAACCACATCGGCCTGAGGAACCTGCTGCATCATCCTTCTTTGAGAAACTTCCATCATTTTGCTTCGAATTCTGCGTTTAACCTGAGGATCTCCCTCTGACTGCTTAAATTCTTCCTTAACCTCTTGTTTGGTCATCCTCATATCTTTTTTGAATTTAAACTTCTGATACATATAATCCGCAATACCGACAGCCAAAAATACCATACTGATTTTAAGGCCTAAATCCAGTACAAGCTTTCCTATAAGAGCTATACCCTGATATAAATCCATATCATATAATATCAATAGGGTATTCCACTCATTCTTTATCGTGCTGTAGGCAACATATCCGATTATGATAATTTTTACTACTTCAACTGCCAGTGTAACTGCTTTTTCAAGGGTAAATATCTTTTTAAAACCTGTTACCGGATTCATCTTACTGAATTTTGGCTTTAACGGCTTGCCTGACAGCTTCCATTTAACCTGATAAAGTACAATTACAAATGAAGTCGCAACGGCAATGGCCAACATGGGAAGACTGATCAGAATTATTTTTGTTATAGAAGTCCTTAATAGCCCTTCAGCCATCACTACCGTAAATTCTCCGTCCAGCAACTTTCCGAAATCCTGAAAGAAGCCTCTAAACAGTTCTATAAAATTTTTTCCCATATAACCTATAAATATTTTCAGAGCCAGAATTAAAGCCACCAATTCCACCGAAACAGTAAGCTCTTTACTTCTGGCTACCTGTCCTTCTTTTCTGGCATCGGAAAGTTTCTTTGCTGTCGGTTCCTCTGTCTTTTCTGCCCCTTCGGCAAAGAATTGCAGTTGATAAGGGAATAAATTTCGTTTTTTTAATAAATCATTATAATACTGTTCCAAATACTCCACCTTATCCTTTGCCTTTAAATAATCAATCTGCTTAATGTAATCACTTCATAAGTTCTATTACAGCCTTAAGCATTTCCATCATCTTGTTATATATAAAATCTGCAACCGAGGGTATAAGCCCGACTATCAGATAAAGCACCAAAAGACCGACTAACGCTTTTAATTGAATGCCTACTACAAACATATTCATCTGAGGTGCGGCTTTCGTAAGAATACCCAAAACTGTATTTACAATCAATATGGCTGCAAACATAGGCAGTACTATCCGCATTGCAATTACAAAGTAATCTACAAGAAATTGCAGCATCAAACGATACATATTCGGCGGAAAAGCTGCCTGGCCAAGTCCGATAACCTGAAACGAGTCCACCACAGCCCTGATAAAATAATGATGCAGGTTAGTTATAAGCATAATAAGCAGAATTGAATAACCATAAAGATTGGCTGTTATGGACGAGCCGCCGCCTAAAATCGGATTTAGCTGATTAATCATGGAAAACCCGATTTCCATATCTATCATTTGCCCGGCAAAAGTCAGAATATGGTATGCTATATTTGAAAACAGTCCCATCAGAGTGCCTGCGATTGCTTCTTTGACAACTAAAATCGAATAACCGATAACTCCGCTGTATTCGGGATTTGACGCAGGTACTGCATAAAAAAGTATTATTGCCAGAAATATTGAAAATCCCGCTTTAACCCTGACGGGAATATTCTTCAATGAAAGTATCGGGGCGGTATATACAAACCCGCTTATTCTTACAAGTATTAAGAAAAATATTTCTAAATTATCAATTGTGAATGTCATAGCGCATTAATATAAAAACTGAAATTTGAATACAGTTCCTGCATAAAATCTTTTATTGTTGTCAACATCCAATTGCCAAATATTATTATGACAATTAAAATTGCAATAAGTTTCGGTACAAATGTCAGGGTTTGTTCCTGAATAGATGTCACCGTTTGCAATATGCTTACGATCAAACCGACAATCAATGATACCAGCAATATGGGAGCTGCAACTTTAAAAATTGTAAATATAGCTTCCCTGGCTATATCAATAACCATATTTTCATTCATAGCTTAACTCCTTTTCATTTAAAAAGCCATGTTAGTAGAAGGTCTTAACCAATTCTCCTACAATAAGGTTCCATCCGTCAGCTATTATAAAAAGCAATATTTTAAACGGCATGGATATCATTGTAGGCGGAAGCATCATCATACCCATAGACATTAAAGTAGATGCAACTACCATATCTATAATAATAAACGGTATGTATATTAAGAATCCTATAATAAAGGCCTTCCGAAGTTCACTGATGATAAATGACGGAATTATAACCGTAAGCGGTATGTCATCCACAGTTTCTACGGTATCGATATTTACGATATCCATAAACAGCCTTAAGTCCTTAACGTTTGTTTGCTCCAGCATAAATGTCCTGATGGGAGCAACCCCTGCTTTAAAGGCTTCCTCCTGGGAAATCTCTCCCCTGGACAAAGGCTGAATGGCATTTTCATTAACCTGAGTAAATACCGGTGACATTATAAAAAACGTTAAGAACAATGCCAAACCGATAAGTATTTGGTTTGGCGGAGTTGTCTGAGTGCCCAGAGCCGACCTTACAAAATGCAGGACTATGATAATCCTTGTAAATGAGGTTACCATAATCAGGATTGACGGTGCCAAAGAAATAACCGTCAAAATCAGCAGTATTCTTAAGGTGGCAGGCAGGCTTTTCTCATCCTCATCCGTAGTCAATTTAAATTCAAGTGGTCCCAAAACACCGCTTATGCCATTATTTGTGCCGGGAACATCTTCTACCGAATCATTTGTTGTTATGGTATCCTCT
>CAZIHC010000040.1:0-11998 GCA_964538605.1 uncultured Herbinix sp.
ACCCATTTGGGTATATCGGATGCTGAATCTGTTATGATCTTTAGTGCCATAGTATTCTCCCTTTCTTAGTATCTTATGAAGATTCCTTCTGTAATTAAGTTAAATATTATAATACCGGCTGTCATAAGCCTATTTTGACAGCCGATTTAACTCCTCCAGCCATAATGCTGCTTTTGCGTCACTTGGCATTCTCAAATCTCCTCTCGGAGATACCGATATGGTTCCGACTTTCGGTCCGTCCGGAAGACATGACCTTTTATATTGCTGGGCAAAAAATCTCCTGTAAAAAACCTGAAGCCATTTTAAAATTTCATCCTTGCTGTATCCGGATTTAGCTTCTCCTGTAACTGTTTCTTTGATATTTTGGTCTTTTGTGAATGCTTCAACTGCCAGCCTGTACACTTTTCCGGGCGAAAATCCATATCTTAAAATATAAAACATGAAGAAATCGTGTAATTCATAAGGGCCAACCAATTCTTCGGTTTTCTGATACTCATTCTCCTTGGTCGGCGGAAGAAGTTCCGGGCTGACCGGCGTATCCAAAATATCAAAAAGTACCTTAGCCATATCCTTATTGTCTGTGGTGTCGGCAACCCATTTTACCAAGGAACGGACCAATGTTTTGGGGATGGATGCATTGACTCCGTACATAGACATATGGTCCCCGTTATATGTGGCCCACCCGAGAACCAGTTCAGACATATCACCTGTACCAATCACGATTCCGTTGTGCTTATTGGCAAGATCCATAAGTACCTGGGTTCTTTCTCTTGCCTGGCTGTTCTCATAGGTAACATCTAAACTGTCTGCATCATGTCCTATATCCTTAAAATGCTGCAGGACGGCATCTCTTATAGGTATGTTAAGCAAGGTTGCGCCAATATTTTTTATCAGAGCCTTAGCATTTTCGAAGGTGCGGTCCGAAGTTCCGAAGCAGGGCATTGTTACCGCCAAAATTCCCTTTTTATCAAGCCCAAGCCACTCGAAAGCCCTGCTTGTAACCAGCAAAGCCAAGGTCGAATCCAGTCCGCCGGATACTCCTATAACCGCACATCTGGTACCGATATGGGCCAGCCGTGACTTTAACCCCATGGCCTGGATTTTAAAAATATCTTCGCAGCGTCTGCCAAGTTCCTCATCATTATCGGGAACAAAAGGATGCCGTTTAATTTTTCTTATAAGATTGTAGGTTTTAAGTTCGTAATCACCCTCTGCAAATTTAAAGGGGACTTTTATATAACCATCGGCATGGCCGACAAATGTATTTTTCAATCTCCGTTCACTCTTTATCAAACCTAAATCTATCTCGCAGACCGTCATATCATCGCAAAACAATTCCGTTTCCGAAAGCAATGTGCCGTTTTCTGCAATTAAATTGTGGCCTGAAAATACCAGATCGGAAGTGGATTCCCCTTCTCCTGCATCAGCATATACATAACCGCAAATAAGTCTTGCGGATTGGCTTTTAACCAGGTCTCTGCGGTACCTGGCCTTGCCGACAAGTTCATTGCTGGCAGAAAGATTTGCAAGTACGGTAGCCCCTGCAAGGCAATGAAAAGTTCCTGGGCTTAAAGGTACCCATAAATCTTCACATATTTCTACACCCAGCACAAAGTCGGGCATATCAATGCATTCAAACAGAATATTGGAACCGAAATACACTTCGCGTCCCAAAAAATTTACCTTTATCACTTCTTTTCTTCCGGGGACAAATTGCCTTGCTTCATAAAATTCTCCGGAATTAGGTATATTCATTTTCGGAACCAGTCCCAGTATCTTGCCCCTTTGAATAACGGCTGCCGTATTATAAATCTTTCCGTTATATTCAAAAGGGAATCCGACTATTGCCACAAGTTCTTTATCTATCGTTGAATCCGCTATCTTACTCACCTGTTTTTTTGCACAGGCAAGCAAAGCCTCCTGAAAAAATAAATCTCCACAGGTATATCCGGTTACACAAAGCTCAGGAAATACCAGGAGTTTTACTTCTTTTTCTTCAGCAGTTTCTATATATTTAATTATTTGCTTCGCATTATAAACGCAATCAGCCAGCTTTATATGGGGTGTGGCTGCTGCAACCCTTATAAATCCATGCTTCATAACATACTCCGTTTCTTAATAACCATGTCTTTTCTTATATTCTTAATATCCAGGTTATTCTTATAACATATAAAATTTACAGTTTATTAAATAATATCCTGTTTTTTAATACCGCTATTAATAATTTACGGAAACTATATTTTTCACTCCGGTAATAATTTATCCTTGAAAGATATTTAAGCTATTTAAATTACAAAGCAAAGATAAAATTTATATTATTTATATTATTATAAGTTTATCTCTATTAAAATACAAGTGGTATCTATATCTGGGGGCGGGTCCTAAAATACCTCTAAATACATGATTATTTACGTTCAATGTATGTACCGAATATAATTATGTTTTATATGAAATCTATCAAACTATAATATCCTATTTATTATCAAATAAAAAAAGCGGCAAAAGCCGCTTTTATCTTTGGTATAAACCCCGAAATGCCGTTTCCTGCATTTTGACGCCTAGCCTCTCGCTAGGTGGGCATCCGCATGCAGGTTTCTGCCTTCCGCTAACCAAGGCGGCCTGACATCCGCCTGCAGATGTAGGAATCCCTTATTATCTACTGTAGGTTCAAAATCGCAGGAGTGTCGAACATTTCAGGAACTTTCTATAATCATATTATAATGGATTGATGTTATGTTTTCAAGGTTTTTATAGCTCAATTTACTGGGAATTACAGGGTTTCTTCCCCAATTTCATAAGGAGGGAAAGTAAAAGTAAATGTACTTCCTTCACCCAGCACTGAATTCACATCTATGTTTCCGCCGTGTTTTATGGCGATCTGCTTTGCTATGGCAAGGCCAAGTCCGGAACCGGATGCATTTTGTCTGAGACTGGATTTATAAAATTTCTCGAAAATAAATTTAAGATCATTTTCGGCTATTCCGATTCCTTCATCTCTTATTGATACTCTTATTTTGTCCGAATTTGAAATATTTATGTATACAGATTTATTTTCATGCGAGAATTTTATGGCATTGTCAAGGATAATCATAAACATCTGCCTTAATCTGTCATAATCCCCGAGCATCATAATTACCGGTTTGTCTTTTGTTATTTCAATTTTTATGTTTTTCTTTTCGGCTATTGCACCGGCACTTCTGATAATTTCATCAAATACCTGAACCAGGTTTACCGGTTCTTTTTCTATGGCAAAGTCAGGATTTTGCATTTTTGATAAAATCATCAAATCGCCAACCAAACGCTCCATACTTTTGCACTCGGAAAGCATTCTTTCATAATACTGGTTTACCTTATCTTCGTCCTTTACGACACCGTCAATTAAAGTTTCCGTATATGCACGAATAACGGTAATCGGTGTTCTAAGCTCATGGGATACATTTGCAAAGAAATCCAGGCGCATCTGTTCCAGGTTTTTTCTTTGAATTTCATTTTCCAAAAGCTTTTCCGAAAGAATATCCACAGTCTTTGCCAAATCTCCCAGTTCATCGTTGCGTTTGATACCTGTCTTTGAATTATAATTGCCGGCTGCAAGGGAAAGAGCTGTAGCTCTCATTCTGGCAATCGGAAGCGACAGTTCCGTGGCAAATATTATAACAATAATAAAAGAAATCGCAAGAGCTACCACACTGCTGAATATAATCAGAGACAAACTGTCATTAACTATGTCTTTTAAACCTTCCACAGGTTTTTTTGACAATAATGCTCCGACAACTTCCCGGTTAACCCCCAGTATCGGAACCGCTACTGTTATGGTCTGGGTTTGATAAATTTCATCATCGGCAATGCTGTATACTTTTTTGCTTCTGAAAGCATTTTCAACCAAATCAAGATACTCTTTGTATCCGTCGGCAATTTCATCGTATGAATTGGTTTCCATCCGTTCATCCATTGGATTTGCGGCGTAGGGGTTGGATATGGTCCAGATATCCAGATCCATTATTTTCTGCCATTCGTTTATATGTTCCAAAGCTCCCTGGTAGTTTCGTGTATTGATAAATTTCATTGTTATTATATCCGATATATTGGACGCCTGATCGATCAATTGCTCCCGTTCTTTTTTCATAGTTGTATTTTTGTAAAGCTGGGTAAATATCAGGCAGATTAAAATTGCCGTAACAAGAAGCATTACGGCATAATTTAAATACAATTTAAAAAACAAGCGGTTATATACACGAACCTTGTTATCATTTGACATAACTTTATTTTCCTCCAACCGGCCGGCTGCCGAGACTATTCATTCAAAAGCTCAAATTTATATCCGACACCCCAAATAGTTTTTATAGTCCATTCAGGATGCTCTACAGTATCTATTTTTGCACGCAGCCTCTTTATATGGGAATCCACCGTCCTGCTGTCGCCATAGTAATCAAATCCCCACAAACTGTCCAAAAGATTATCTCTGGTAAACACTTTATTGGGATTTGATGCCAGAGTCCACATTGTTTCAATTTCTCTCTTGGTCAGGGCTATTTTTTTACCGCCTATGTATAAACTGTATTCGTCCAGATTAATTACCAGGTTGCTTATTTTAATAACATTTTCAGATGAGCTTTGACTGGCCGTCTTTATCCTGCGCAGTACCGCTCTTACCCTGGCCATAACCTCTCTCGGACTGAAAGGTTTTACTATGTAATCATCCGCTCCTATGTCAAGCCCCATAATCTTATCAAAATCTTCCCCTCTGGCAGTAATAAGAATTACAGGTACATTGGATTTGCTTCTTATCTTTCTGCACACCTCATAGCCGTCTTCCTTGGGCATCATTACATCAAGTAACACAACTTCGGGATTATATTCCTTAAACAGCCTGAGTGCTTCCTCTCCGTCATAAGCTACTATAGGTTCAAATCCTTCCATTCTGGAGTATGTCGACAAAATATCCGTAATATCCCTGTTATCATCCGCTATTAAAATATGTTGCATTTATTTGATTCCCCCTTTATGTTACTTTTCCTTGGTTTTGGTTTACCGTCAGGTACGGCTTATGGGTAATATAGGTAAAAGCACATATACATACATTATTATATATTAATTACATATGGGAAAACAAGTAGTAAAATGGTGTAAGGGACTGTTAATAAATTGTAAATTATAATTCATAAAATATTAACAGTGATTGACACCTTTATGACACTTTTCTGACAAAATCAAATGTTATATTTACATCATAGAATTAGGATGTGACATAGAATTTCCATAATTTGGAGGAAATACCATGAAAAAGAAATTTCTATGTAAATATATGGTTTTCCTGGGCCTAATTCTTTGCTTTTCATTTCTGCCATGTATTTTACCTGTTTCAGGAAATATAGCCAAAGCTTCGGAAATAGAAAAAGAAAAGAATGAATATAGGCTTAACCTAAGGTCTGTTACCTTGGTAAACGGAAAATCATTTAATTTAAAAGTTTATAATATCGAAGAGGATGCAAAGGTTACTTATAAATCTTCCAATCCTGAAATTGCTTCGGTAAGCGAGGACGGTACAGTAACGGCTCATAAAGTCGGAACAACTACCATTACCGCAACGGTAAAAAGAGGCACTAATTCTACCTCTCTTACCTGTGAAATAACTGTCGGTCCGCCGGCTTTCAGCATTAAAATGACCCGCTCAATGATAATATTGGGTTTAGAGCAAAACGATTTATTGGAAGTTATCATGAAGCCAAGCAATACAGCGGAACTTGCCAAGTTCTCCAGCTATGATCCGTCAATTGTTTCTGTAAGCTCAGGCGGCCGGATAACAGCAAAGAAAATAGGCATGACTTATGTATTTGCTGAAATTGACGCCACAACCCCTAAAGGCTACCGAAAATTTGATGCTTGCAAAGTGATTGTTTGCAATCCCTCTGACGTAAGTTTACTGAAAACTTATTTCGCCACACATCCTGAACTGAGCCTTATTTCCGAATCCGGTCTGTCAAATGCTCTATTTGAATTTTTCAATAATTTGCAGCCGGCAGAGGGCTCGACGGAAATTCCTGGCGGAGATGCTCTTATTGAAGCTCTTGACAAATATTTAAATGAAAAACTTAATTTAGCAGAAGCAAAAAAGAAATATGACGAAATGATGCAGTTAATTAAAGAAGCGCAATCACAATAAATTATACTAGCCGGATATAATAATATGTACAGAAGGGGACTGTTTTAGTTAATAAACAGCCCTCTTTCTATATTATGCAAGGAGGAATATATTATGAAGTTTAAGTTTGCCCATAACAATATTAACGTTTTTGACCTTAATAAGTCCCTGGAATTTTATGAAAAAGCCCTTGGATTAAAAGAAGTCCGCCGCAAAGTTTCAGACTCCGGTGATTTTATTTTGGTATACCTTGGCGACGGTGTTTCTCAGCATCAACTTGAACTTACCTGGCTAAGGGATTGGGACAGACCGTACAACCTCGGAGACAACGAATTTCATCTTGCCTTTGTTACCGACGATTATGAAAATGCATACAAGATGCATAAAGAAATGGGTTGTGTTTGCTATGAAAATCCTGCCATGGGCATTTACTTTATAAACGATCCTGACGGTTACTGGATCGAAATTATCCCAAGCAAATAAAAACGATTATTATTCGATGTGCCTGTCATTAAATCTGATGCCAGGCACTTTTTTATGGCTTATACATAAGTTAATTATAAAATAATGAGATTGAGGCCTTAGTCACAATGAAACCGCGTTTAATTTATCCTGCACAGATGGAAACACAGTCTTTCGGAAATTTGAGGGTACGGACGACAACTCAGGATGTGTTTCCCATCGAAAACGCAACCGTAAGAATTTTTTTACCATCCGACCCCGATGTGGTTATAGAGGAATTTGCAACTAACAGCGAAGGACTTTCCGAAGATATTCCCCTTCCTGCCCCGTCTATTGACCTTAGTTTGGAACCTTCTCCGGTTCAGCCTTATTCCAATTATAATATGCAGATTACGGCACCGGGTTTTGAATCCGCATATTTTTCCGATATTGAGATACTGCCTCAGGTAACCGCGCTTCAGAACGTAACTTTAAATCCGTCTCCCGAACCGGCAGAAAGGTCATATGTTATAGAACCCCACACCTTATATTTTGAATATCCTCCCAAAATACCGGAGGACGAGATAAAACCGGTAGGAGAAACCGGCGAAATTGTCCTCAGCCGGGTAGTTGTACCAGAATATGTAATTGTACATGACGGTCCACCTGCCAGCAATGCCCAAAATTACTATGTAAGGTTTCAGGATTATATCAAAAACGTTGCTTCCAGCGAAATATACGCCACATGGCCGGAAGCAACGATTTACGCCAATGTCCTTGCCATTCTTTCTTTTACCTTAAACCGAGTTTATACCGAATGGTACCGCAACCAGGGTTATAATTTCACGATTACATCCTCAACAGCCTATGACCACAAATGGATAAACGGAAGAAATATATATGAAAATATCAGCTTCATCGTGGACTCGGTATTTGTTAACTACCTGTCCAGACCTAATATAAAACAGCCGATACTTACCCAGTATTGTGACGGAAACCGGGTCCAATGTCCGGACTGGATGTCCCAGTGGGGTTCCAAATCCCTTGGAGATCAGGGTTATTCGGCCATAGAAATTCTGCGCTACTATTACGGTGACAGCATATATATCAATACTGCGGTACAGGTGTCCGGTGTTCCTTCTTCCTGGCCCGGCTATAATCTTGATATCGGTGCCTCCGGTGATAATGTCAGAATGATTCAAGAACAGCTAAATGCCATATCCGATGCCTATCCGGCCATACCGAAAATAGCGGTTGACGGCAGATACGGGCCGGCTACTGCCAATGCGGTGAGAATCTTTCAGCAGATTTTTGACCTTCCTCAAACGGGAGTAGTCGATATCGCAACATGGTATAAAATATCCAGAATTTATGTAGGTGTGACAAGAATCGGCGTCTGAACAAGCCGATTCTTACCATTTATTTTATCTGCTTTATATCAGAAAGCGTTAATTTCTGAACAATAAATCCTTGCTTTCAATATCACACAAGATTATATTTTTCATATTTATTGTATTATATAGAATTTTTATTCGAGGTTAAAAATGAATATCCCAAATTTAAACAAAAATGCCACCAAAAATGATAATAAAATCAGAATATATCCCGTTGAACTAGGTACTCAATCCTTTGGAAGAATCCAAATTCGGTGTGTAACCCCAAATATGGCCCCCATAGAAGGAGCCACCGTAAGCATATCCTCACCGGCTCAGCCTACATCTGTCATAGAAGAGCTGACAACAGACGTATCAGGATTAACTCCGGAGATAGAAGTGCCTGCACCGCCCGTCGATTACAGCCTGGAACCGTCGGAAGTGCAGCCCTATGCGGAATATAACATCCGCATCGCACAACCCGAATATACTCCCGTAAGTATTGCAAATATGCAGGTTCTTGCCGATGTCACCGCTCTTCAGAATGCAACCATGCGGCAAGCTACCGAACCGGATGCGGCCGGATCTCTTTATGTTATCCCTCCCCATACCCTATTCGGCGATTTTCCTCCAAAGATTGCCGAGCCGGAAATTGTACCTGAAGCAGAAACAGGCGAAATAGTATTACGGCAGGTGGTTATACCCGAATTTATCATCGTCCATGACGGACCTCCTACCGATACTTCTGCCGCAAATTATTACGTCAGATTCCGGGATTATATTAAAAATGTTGCCTGCAGCGAAATCTATGCGACCTGGCCGGAGTCCACAATTCAGGCAAATGTTCTTGCGATTTTGTCCTTTACCTTAAACCGGGTATTTACAGAATGGTACAGAAACCAGGGTTTCAATTTTACGGTTACATCATCCACTGCTTTTGACCATAAATGGATTCCCGGCCGTAATATATTTGATAATATAAGCCTTATAGTAGATTCTCTTTTTGTAAACTACCTGTCAAGACCGAATGTAAGACAGCCCATTTTAACACAGTATTGTGACGGAAACCGGGTACAATGTCCGGGCTGGATGACCCAATGGGGCTCCAAAAATTTAGGCGACCAAGGCTATGATGCCATAAGTATCCTGAGGCATTTTTACGGTGATTCAATCTTTATAAATACCGCCCCTCAGGTATCCGGTGTTCCTGCTTCATGGCCCGGCTATAATCTGAATATAGGTGCCAGCGGTGATGACGTAAGGATGATACAGGAACAGCTTAATACCATCTCGGATACCTACAGTCAGATACCGAAAGTCGCGGTACAAGGCCAGTACAACGAGCAGACCGCAGAGGCGGTAAGGGCATTTCAGCGGATTTTTAACCTCCCCCAGACAGGAATTGTAGACTTTCCTACCTGGTACAGCATTTCAGGTGTATATGTGGCAGTAACAAGGATGGCGGAATAATTTTTTATGAAAGATAAGCTTTCAGATATAATAAATAATATTATATAAAATCCCCTCTTTGCCGCAAAACTACCTAACTACTCTATCATGCGGCACAGAGGGGACTTCAAATCCATATTACATCAAGGTATTTATAAGCAATATACCTTTAAGCCATTTATTTTTATCCAATTATAATCCGATCTTTTTAACCTTCCAGAGCCATCTTCTTGACTTCGGAAAGGGCCTGTCTTACAGCCGGAATTAACAAAAGAAGAACAGTTAAAACAGCTTCGGGAACTATATACGATGCGTTATATGTAAGGGAATATATAAGCGGATTTTTTCCTCCCGCATACTCATGAAAATATATAACTCCTGTAAGCACATGACAAATGTATCTTCCCGCTACACCTACGATATAACCTTTAATAATTCCGTATCTTGATTTTGAAAACAAACCCGCCAGTCCCAAACATCCGAAAGCAACAGGATAATCAAGCAGCGGCTGGATTATGGTTATCGCATAGGGTTTCAGAATAAAATCTAGTATTCCGTATGCAACCCCCGTTATAATTCCTGCTTTTGTTCCGTATAAATAACCTATAAAGCAAATAAAGAACATTCTAAAAAGAGTAATCGATCCTCCAAAAGGTAATTCGTATACGGTGTAAATTGAAGTAACTACAGCCATAGTCATGGCAACTGCAGAGAATGCCATCTGTTTGGCATTGATTTTTTTGTTTCCTTTGCTTATCGCCAGCAAAGCAACAAAAAGCAGGGCGATAACAATAACTAAAGCAATGTTTCCTGCCGTAGTAGGATAAAAACTCCCGCTTTCGGCATCAGTTACGAAAAAGAAATCAAATAAATTTTTGAGCATAAAAAAACCTCCTTTAATTTGTGCTAAGGAGGGGAACACTGAATGCTTCCTTTCGCCGGCATTACCCGGATCAAGTTCTGAGGGTCAGTACGCATAATGCAAATATCTCTTGCTTAAATTACCTTTACAGTTATGCTTGCCTTGATAACCTTAAATTTTCGGTTATCCGGATTCTTTGGCAAATACAACTGCTATGGCAATTGCCGCAAAGCCAGCATTATCGCATACTTCTCAGCTTCCGCTCCCCTAGCATTTATTATAAATTTTATTATTTAGTTTTCTGTTATATCATATACAAACACCCCATATTTGTCAATGCACAAATTTACAGATGGTTTCGCATACTGTTGTTTTTGTTAACCGCTCTGCAATATGTAAATGTAAAATAAAGCTGCTATGATTTTGATTCTTCTATCAAAAACACAGCAGCTTTTTTATTATATCAAGTTTTATATATACAATAGCCCGTTATCCATATTTCGGTTTATTGCTTACTTTATACGGTCACCGATTACATCATACCCATTCCGCCGGCACCGGGTGCTGCAGGCTCGTTGGACTTAATATTAGCTACAACAGCCTCGGTAGTTAACAAGGTGGAAGCAACGCTGGTTGCATTCTGCAGAGCACTTCTTGTAACCTTGGTAGGATCCAGGATACCTGCTTCTACCATGTCTACATATTGCTCTGTCAAAGCATCGAAACCGATACCCGGCTTGCTGTCCTTAACCTTGCTGATAACTACGGAACCGTTAAGTCCAGCATTTTCAACTATGCAGTACAAAGGAGCTTCAAGAGCCTTAAGGATGATGTTTGCACCGGTCTTTTCATCTCCGTCTAAGGTTTCTGCCAGTTTGGCAACTTCCTTGGAAGCATGGATGAATGCGGAACCACCGCCTGCAACAATACCCTCTTCAACAGCAGCTCTTGTAGCAGCCAAAGCATCTTCAAGACGAAGCTTGCTTTCTTTCATTTCTGTCTCGGTAGCAGCACCAACCTTGATTACTGCAACACCGCCAGACAGCTTAGCAAGTCTTTCCTGTAATTTCTCCTTGTCAAACTCGGAAGTTGTTTCTTCAATCTGATTCTTGATCTGATTAATTCTTGCTTCGATTTCTTCCTTCCTGCCTAAGCCGTCAACAATGATTGTGTTCTCTTTCTGAACCTTAACGGATTTAGCACGTCCGCATTGTTCAAGAGTAGCTTCCTTAAGTTCAAGGCCAAGCTCTTCGGTTATTACAGTACCGCCTGTAAGGATTGCAATATCCTGAAGCATAGCCTTTCTTCTGTCACCGTAGCCGGGAGCCTTAACGGCAACACATTGGAAAGTTCCTCTTAATTTATTAAGTACGAGTGTTGTAAGGGCTTCGCCTTCAACATCCTCGGCAATAATCAGAAGCTTAGCACCGTGTTGAACTACCTGCTCAAGCAGAGGCAGGATTTCCTGTACATTGGATATCTTCTTGTCTGTAATAAGGATGAAAGGATCCTCAAGTACAGCTTCCATCTTATCCATGTCGGTGCACATGTAAGCGGAGATATATCCGCGGTCAAACTGCATACCTTCAACGAGCTCAAGCTCGGTCTTCATTGTCTTGGATTCTTCAACTGTAATAACACCGTTGTTGCCAACCTTTTCCATGGCGTCTGCCACCAGTTGTCCTACGGTATCATCGCCTGCGGAAATTGCAGCAACTCTTGCGATCTGCTCCT
>CAZIHC010000041.1:0-11923 GCA_964538605.1 uncultured Herbinix sp.
TTGACGGTTGCGGCAAGCTGAAAACATTTATAGTAATTATGCTGCCAGACGCCAAACCTATGCTTACCTCTATATTCTTATTTGCTTACGTATGGCAGTGGACAGATTCCTTCTATTCATCCCTTTTCCTTTGCAAATTTGGCCTGTTGTCCAACGCAGTCGCAGGTTTAGGCGACAGCCTGATGACATATATTCAAAATATCAGTAACAGAACTGCATTCCCCACAACTGCTTATACCCAGGCTATCATTTCCACGGGAACCTTAATGGTGATAGCACCCCTTATTCTTATTTATCTTGTGGCACAAAAGGGCTTTGTAGAAAGCCTTGCACAGGCCGGTTTAAAGATGTAATAATATAATTAAAAGAAGAAAAGCTTTATAGTAGATATGATAAAATCGAAGGCATAAAAAATGATAATCAGATAATTTATATAATCACTTTCTTAGAAAGGTTAATGCAATTACATTTTCTAATGGCGGCAAATTTTTGCTAAAATATTACGAGCAAAAAATGGAACCATATGATATAATAGGATTCAAATATACCGATTTCGACAGGAGGATAAAGATGCAAGAATACAAGGCTTATATGGATGAATCCCTAAGTTTTGAGGAAAGAGCAAGAGACCTGGTATCCAGAATGACTCTGGAGGAAAAGGTTTTTCAGACCCTGCATACGGCTGCCGCTATCGAAAGGCTGGGCGTAAAAGCTTATAACTGGTGGAACGAAGCGCTTCACGGTGTAGCCCGTGCGGGTGTTGCAACAGTATTTCCGCAGGCTATAGGGCTTGCGGCTACGTTTGATGAAGACCTTTTGGAAGAAGTGGCAGATGTCATCTCCACAGAAGGAAGAGCAAAGTTCAATGCCCAGCAAAAGTACGGTGATTATGATATTTATAAAGGCCTAACCTTCTGGTCGCCAAACGTTAACATTTTCAGAGATCCCAGATGGGGACGGGGCCATGAAACATATGGCGAAGACCCTTATTTAACAGGTCGTCTGGGTGTCCGCTTTATTAAAGGTATTCAGGGAAATGACAGCAAATATCTTAAAGCAGCCGCATGCGCCAAGCACTTTGCGGTTCATTCGGGGCCCGAAGATTTAAGGCACAGTTTTAATGCGGAAGTATCCGTTCAGGATTTATATGAAACCTATCTTCCGGCATTTAAGGCCTGCGTACAGGAAGGCAATGTTGAAGCGGTTATGGGAGCTTATAACCGAACCAACGGAGAGCCTTGCTGCGGAAGCAAAACATTGCTTAAGGATATTCTTAGGGATCAGTGGGGATTTAAAGGTCATGTGGTTTCCGACTGCTGGGCTATAAAAGATTTCCATGAAAATCACAAGGTAACTTCAACACCTGTTGAATCAGTTGCTTTGGCTATGAATAACGGATGCGATCTTAACTGCGGCAACATTTTCGGAAATTTATTGCTTGCCGTTAGAGACGGACTTGTAGATGAAAAGACCCTTGATGAAGCCGTAGTAAGACTTATTACAACCAGAATGAAACTTGGCCTGTTTGACAATCCCGAAAAGGTTCCTTTCAACTCCATCGGATATGATAAGGTAGATTGTAAGGAACATAAGGAACTGAACTTAAAAGCAGCAAGAAAATGTATTGTTCTGTTAAAGAACCAGAATAAGCTGCTTCCTTTGGATAAGTCTAAATTAAAAACTGTAGGTGTTATCGGGCCTAACGCAAACAACAGGAAAGCCCTGGTAGGCAACTATGAAGGTACGGCTTCCGAATATATTACCGTTTTGGAAGGTATAAAGGAATACCTCGGAGACGATGTAAGGGTTTATTACTCCGAAGGATGCCATCTGTTCAAGAAATCCATACAGGGATTAGGCAAAGAGAATGACAGGCTGGCAGAAGTAAAAGCGGTATGTGAAATGAGCGATGTGGTAATAGCTTGCTTCGGTCTGGACCCGGGCCTTGAAGGTGAAGAAGGAGATCAGGGCAACGAATTTGCCAGCGGGGATAAGCCGAATTTGAATCTTCCCGGAATTCAGGAGGAAGTACTGAAAGAAATATATAAATGCAGAAAACCGGTGATACTGGTACTGCTTTCCGGCAGCGCCTTAAGCATACCTTGGGCAGACGAGCATATTCCGGCAATAATTCAGGGATGGTATCCCGGAGCCCAGGGAGGAAGAGCTATAGCGCAAATTCTGTTTGGTGAGTACTCTCCTGAAGGAAAGCTTCCCGTAACATTTTATCGGACAACAGAGGAACTGCCTGACTTTACTGATTACAGCATGGCAAACAGGACATATCGTTATATGAAAAATGAAGCTTTGTATCCGTTCGGATACGGCTTATCATATACAGATTTTGAACTGGCTAACGTATCCGTAAGTACGGATGATATCATGCCCGGACAAAAAGTATTATGTACCGCTGACATTAAAAATATCGGAGATATGCCCGGTGCGGAAACCGTTCAGATTTATGTAAAGGTAAAGCGGGAAGGTGCACCGAACTGGCAGTTAAAGGGACTGAAGAAAGTATTTTTAAATCCCGGTGAATCAAAAACCGTATCAATTGAGCTTGATGATACTGCCTTCGGACTTTATGACAACGAAGGGAATCTTGTTTTACATGAAGGCGAGTTTGAAGTCTTTATCGGTACAAGCCAACCCGATGCAAGAAGCATCAAATTGACAGGTAAAAAACCCTTCAGTAAAATCATGCGTTCCGACCGTACCGTTATACTTGAGCCAAGGAAATAAGAAAGGCGGACGCAGATGCGTCCGCTTTTTTATTCAATGGAAATTACCAATTTACTATTGAATAAAATTGATCCAAACAAACCTTTGGATTGATTTTCAAGGTGTATATCAATAAAAATATGCCGGCATGGCCGGCTGCATAATTTCAAAGCAAATTAGGTTACTTAGAAGTTTTGCAGTTAAATTTTTTTAGTTTTTTAGAATGTTATTTTAATATAGATACATGTATGACTTCATGTAACCGGAATGATACAAAAATTTTTTGGAGGAATTTATGAATTACAATCAGTGCTGGTTAAATTATAGATATATTGAAAATTATCCCGACAAAGATTTACTATCGGAACTTACAGTATGCGCAAAAAAGAATAAAAACGATATCATTATTCAAAATGCTGTAAAAGAGCTTACTTATGCTTTAAATAATATTCTGAATATTAATGTTTGCTGTGAGTATTCTGATGATACGGAAAATAATAAGGAAAAATCAGGTATTATTCTGCATTTGGTAGATGATGAATACAGCAAAATTTACGGGGAAGGATACAGGATTTATCAAACGGGAAAAACCGTCCGCATAGAAGCCAAGACCGGACAGGGACTGTTATACGGATGTTTTGATTTGATACGACGCATAAGCCAGGGTATTTCTGTTCGCGGACTTGACATAAATGAAAATCCGAAAAACAATATCCGAATGCTGAACCATTGGGACAATATGGACGGAAGCATAGAAAGGGGATATTCCGGTAAATCGTTTTTCTTTGCGGATGATGAAATATTGATAAACGAAAGGACCAAAGATTATGCCAGACTTATTGCATCCGTCGGTATTAATGCGGCAGCTATTAACAATGTAAATGTACACGAGGCGGCAACGGAGCTGATTACCGAGCGCTATCTTAGTAAATTGCGCACCATGGCGGATATTTTCGCCGGTTATGGAATAAAGTTATTTTTAAGCATTAATTTTGCGGCTCCTATTGAAATAGGAGGTTTGCCCGTATCCGATCCATTGGATGAAAATGTTCAGAAGTGGTGGAAAGACTGCGTAAAGAAGATTTATGAATATATTCCCAATTTCGGAGGATTTCTTGTAAAGGCGGATTCAGAAGGAAGGCCGGGGCCTTTTACTTACGGCCGTACTCATGCCGACGGGGCAAATATGCTTGCAAGGACATTAAAACCCTTTGGCGGTCTGCTTATTTGGAGATGTTTTGTATATAACTGCATGCAGGACTGGAGAGATTATAAAACCGACCGTGCAAAGGCCGCTTACGATAATTTTATAGGACTTGACGGTCAGTTTGACGATAATGTGGTTCTTCAGATTAAGAACGGCCCTATGGATTTTCAGGTCAGGGAGCCGGTATCTCCCCTGTTTGGAGGATTAAAAAAGACAAATATGATTCTTGAGGTTCAGGCAGCTCAGGAATATACCGGACAGCAAATAGATGTATGCTACTTGATTCCTATGTGGAAAGAAGTACTTAATTTTGAAACTTATGCAAAAGAAGATGGTGCAAGGGTAGCCGATATTGTATCAGGCAAGGCCTACAATCAGACTAATTGCGGTATGGCTGCGGTATCCAATACTGGTAACGATTTTAACTGGACAGGCCACGACCTTGCCGCTGCCAACCTGTACGGTTTCGGAAGATTGGCTTGGAATACTGAGCTTACTTCAGAGCAGATTGCCATGGAATGGATAAAACTTACATTTCCTCATGAGGATAAAGTAATACATACTGTATTTAATATTTTAATGAAATCATGGTCTGTATACGAAAAGTATACATCACCTTTGGGTATAGGCTGGATGGTAAACCCCGGCAGCCATTACGGGCCCAATGTGGACGGATATGAGTATGACAGATGGGGAACATATCACAGGGCTGACAGAAACGGTCTTGGTGTGGACAGAACCGTAAGGAGCGGTACGGGCTATACAGGGCAATACAATGAGCCTAATGCCTCAATGTATGAAAATATAGAAACCTGTCCCGAGGAACTTTTGCTGTTTTTCCATTATGTCAGGTATGATTATAAATTAAAAAGCGGCAAAACCCTAATTCAGCATATATACGATACTCATTTTGAAGGGGCTGAGGAAGTCGAAAAAATGGTAAGAGAGTGGGAAGAGCTAAAAGGACTTATCCCTGATGATGTATATGAGAGGGTTAGGAAACGCTTTTATATGCAGCTTGAAAATGCCAGAGAATGGCGTGACAGGATAAACACCTATTTTTACAGAAAGTCTGGTGTAAAAGACGAAAAGGGAAGAACCATATATTAATTTTAATATATTAAATACGCGTACATTAATTTGTGCGCATATTACAAGCTTTTTTCTCATAAGTGCTTATTTGTTACTTATATTATGAGGGTAAATTTAAATAAGAGGGTATAGTTAATAATTTCAAAATCTTAGTACACAACATGGCTGAAACTACATCAGGTGCCAAAGTGCAATTCATGCATCGAAAGTATGGTATATAAGGATTGGGTTATTATCTGATTCGGAATGGAGCTGTTTCATGCAGTTCGGTTTGACATGCTTCTTCCTAAGCGACAAGTTTTTATTATTACTTTCGTCTGTCTGGAAGGTAGCATATCAAGCTGTAATATGAAACAGCTCCTTGTGTTTACCGGACAGATTTTATCGCTGTTTTCAAAACAACATAAAATCAAACTGCAGACTAATATGATTTTTATTGGCAGTATATATACTTGATATTTGTTTTATTTATAATATAATAAGGTTACAATGGACTTATTAATTAACAATAATAAAAGATATGTTTGAGTCTAATCAAATTTAAGCCATGGAAACTGATAATATGGGATATTATTCTGTCGGTGATTATCATTATTTAATTTACACGGCAGAATTTATTAATAAATAAGCTTAAAAGAAAGGAAAATAGACTATGGATATTACATTGCGTTGGTTCGGGAAAAAACATGACAGTGTTAAACTGGAGTATATCAAACAGATACCGGGAGTTACCGGGGTGGTGTCCTCCCTTCATGATGTTCCTGTCGGTGAGGCTTGGAAGCTGGAAGACATACTGGCACTCAAGAACGAGGTAGAGGCGGCAGGCCTGAAACTGATAGGTATAGAAAGTGTGAATGTTCATGAGGATATAAAAATAGGACTTCCTTCAAGGGAAAAATATATTGAAAATTATAAGATTTCTCTGGAGAATTTAGGTAAAGCGGATATTCACCTGGTTTGCTATAATTTTATGCCTATCTTTGACTGGACCAGGACCGATCTTGCAAAGGAACTTGAGGACGGTTCATTTGTGCTGGCTTATGATGAGAATATAATTAAAGATATAAAGCCTGAGAAAATGTTTGAGCGTGTCGAAAAAGAAAGCGGAGGCTTTATACTGCCCGGCTGGGAACCCAACCGCAGGGATGAGATTATGGATTTATTTGAAAAATACAAAGGTGTAACGGCTGAAAAACTTATGGAAAATCTTAAGTATTTTCTGGATGCCATTATGCCTGTATGTGAAAAATATCAGATTAAGATGGCAATTCATCCCGACGATCCGGCATGGAGCGTATTTGGGCTACCCAGAATTGTAACCAGCGAAAAATCCCTTGAGGAAATAGCAGCATTAAATGACAGCATATATAACGGATTTACTTTGTGTACCGGTTCTTTGGGAAGCAATCTGAAAAATAATTTGCCTGATATTATAAGAAATCCGAAAATAAAAGACAGGATACATTTTGTACATTTCAGAAACATTAAATATGAATGCGAAGGCGTCTTTCATGAAAGCTCCCATCTTTCAAGCGACGGTGATTTTGATATGTACGAAATAGCAAAGGCTCTTTATGATATAGGTTTTGACGGAGTACTGCGCCCGGACCACGGAAGAATGATTTGGGGTGAAGAGGCAAGACCCGGTTACGGCCTGTATGACAGAGCCCTTGGTGTTGCATATTTTAACGGTTTGTGGGAAGCTATTCATAAAAGTAATAAATAATTTTCATCACTTTTATAGCTTAAAAAAACACAGTAAGAATTATTCCGGAAAGGTAGTTGGCGATGAAACTGATAAATTATAACTCTTCATGGCAGGAAAAGGGATATGAGCTTCCTAAGTATGACAGAGATAAATTAAGAAATGCTACCAGAGAAAATCCCACATGGATACATTTTGGAGCAGGCAATATTTTTCGTGGGTTTCCTGCAGCAGGACTTCAGAAAATAGTAAACGAAGGAATTTATGATAAAGGTGTAATAGTAAGTGAAGGATTTGACTATGAAATAATTGAAAAAGCTTACAGGCCTTTTGATGATTTGAGCCTTCTTGTGGTTTTGAAATCTGACGGAAGTATTGAAAAGAAGGTTATAGGCAGCGTTGTAGAATCTATTGTGGCTGATGCTGAACGTGATGATGAATGGGAACGGCTTAAAGAAATATTCCGCAAGCCGTCGCTGCAGATGGTCAGTTTTACGATTACGGAAAAAGGATACAGTTTAGTAGATTCAAGCGGAGAATATCTTGGCATCGTAATTAATGATTTTAAAAACGGTTATAAAAAACCTGTACATCTGATGGGTAAAATAACAGCCTTAATGTATGAAAGATACAAAGGCGGTGCAGATGCTTTGGAACCTGCCGAACTTCCTGTGGCTTTGGTTAGTATGGATAACTGCTCTCATAATGGGGACAAACTTTATGAAGCCGTCGAAACGTATGCAAGGCGTTGGGCTGAAAACGGTTTTGTAGAGGAAGGATTTTTGTCTTACATAAGAAATAAGAATAAGGTTGCCTTCCCTTGGAGCATGATCGACAAAATTACACCAAGGCCCGATGATAAGGTCAGGAAGCTTTTGGAGGAAGACGGCTTTGAGGATACGGACATAATAATAACATCCAAAAACACCTATACGGCGGCCTTTGTAAATGCTGAAGAAACAGAATATCTCGTAATTGAGGACAGTTTCCCGAACGGAAGGCCTCCTCTTGATAAGGCGGGAATCATATTTACAGACCGGGAAACGGTAGATAAAGTGGAGAAAATGAAAGTATGTACTTGTCTTAACCCTCTTCATACCGCCCTGGCCATATTCGGATGTTTATTGTCATACAAAACCATCTGGGAGGAAATGAGAGATCCCGAACTTAAAAAGCTGGTTTATAAAATCGGATATGATGAAGGGATGCCGGTAGTGGTAAATCCCGGAGTACTTGACCCCCAGGAATTTATTAAGGCTGTATTGGAGCTAAGACTTCCGAATCCCTTTATGCCTGATGCTCCTCAGAGAATTGCTACGGACACATCCCAGAAGATACCCATTCGGTTCGGAGAAACTATTAAAGCTTATTATAACAGCAAAAATCTGAAAGTTACCGATTTGACCTATATACCTTTGACCATAGCCGGATGGTGCAGATACCTGATGGGTATTGATGATCAGGGTAGTCAGTTTGCTCTGAGTCCAGATCCTTTGCTGGAAGAGTTGCAGGGGTATCTTAAGGACGTAAAATTGGGTGATACGGAACTTAAGAAAGATATTCTAAAACCGATTTTATCTAACGATAAAATTTTTGCGGTAAATCTGTATGAAGTCGGCTTGGGAGAAAAAATCGAAGGAATGTTTAAAGAATTAATTGCCGAAAAAGGTGCGGTAAGGAAAACCCTGAAGAAATATTTATAATGACGTCAGGCTTATTTTATAAGTGAATAATTACAATAAGCAATAAATAAACCATAGTCAATAAACAGACTTTTTATAGCAAAGTTTTCTTATAGTTTAAAAGGGGTAGTCGCATAACTTATCGGGGATTTTGATATAACCAAATCAAATAACTATTTGGTTTACGGTTATATCAATATCCCCTTTATCGATTATGCGACACCCCTTTAAATTTTTACGTTGCTTTATAGGCTTCATTAATTAATGTTGCAGGGATTTTGCGCAAGCATATTTTGTTAAGGTTTTCTGGTAATAAAATATATTTACCTGTATTTAAAAATCATACGAATAAATGCAGTATAATTTTGTTTTAATGGAATTTTGATGCAATTTATTCTATAATATGCTAGTATTTACTTTTGGCAGTTTAATCTATCAGCTTGTTGAATTAATTTTCCGCAAAGGTTTTAAACTCAACATGAATTTCAGTTTTTCTGATTATAGCCTTAAAAATAATATATATTTGGCTACAAGCTCTTTAAACGGTGAACATATTTTAAGGCCCGTTTTAGTAGGGCTTATCTTTCTCGTAGTTACTTTGGCAGCAGGTATTTTAACTTTTGAGAAGTCGGATATAAAATAATTAATATTATTATTAATTCTTTAGGAAGCGAAATATCAAAAATTATCTCGCTTCCTTTTTTAATATTCGGAAGATATACGAAGCTAAGCAGCAGTTTGCCATATCGGATCAATTTCAGCTCACATGAATGATCGGCATAGACGGGTTTTATAACAAAAAAAATAATCGCAGAGCAGGACGGCGGCCTAATTTTAAAAACAAGATAAAATTACTAAAAAACAAGATGCCCCATGATCTTTTGTAATTAAGGCAAGAAAACTATAATATCATATAATAAGGCAAAATATATTTTTCATTGTCTGATTTAGACTGATTATAAAGTAAATTAAAAGTAAATGTATATGGGGGTTGCTATGATTATACATGTTGTGGAACAGGGGGAAACTCTTGATTCTATAGCCAGTCGTTATGGCATTTCAGTAGAAAGGCTGATTCCAGAAAATGGAATTCGTACTACCGATAGTTTGGTTGTAGGAGAAACTTTGGTTATAATGGTTCCGGAAATAATTTATACTATTCAGGACGGAGATACTCTTGAAAGTATTGCCTTGGCACATAACATATCCATATTTGAGCTGTTGAGAAACAACCCCTATCTTTCCGAAAGGAAATATATTTATCCGGGAGAAGATATTGTTATCAAATATGAAGGGGAAAAAACCGGGACTTTAATAACTAACGGGTATGCTTATCCGTTCATTGATATGAATATTCTTCGAAAAACTTTACCATTTTTGACTTATCTTTCCATATATTCTTATTACTATAATATTAATGGCGAGATTCTTGATTTAAATGACGAAGAGCTTATAAGAACTGCAAAAGAGTACGGAGTAGCACCGGTTATGATATTAAATGCCCTGGCGGAGAATCCTTTGGAAGAGATTGAAATGCTTCGTTATTTACTGGAAAACACATTTATGCAGGATTTGCTGATCAGTAACATTATCACTTTATTGTACAGGAAAGGATATTACGGTGTAAATTTTTCCGCCCACTATATTCATCCTGAATACCGGCCGCTTTATGTAGAATTTATCAGAAAACTTTCAACCCGTCTAAGGTCCGAAGGGTTCAGGACCTTTATCACTCTTGCATTCAATGTTTTTGAATTATTACTTAATGTGAACTATGATGATCTACAATATGAGCTGCTGGAAAAATACGTAGATCAAATAACCATGATTACGTACGATTGGGGTTTAAGTTATATTTCACCTAGCGTTTTAGCATATAATACTATTGATAATTTTATAAAATTAATAACTTCCCGCATCTCCCCACAGGATTTAAATTTTGGGATATCGACCATAGGCTATGTATGGAGATTGCCGTATATTGAAGGAGTATCTACGGGGCAATCCATCACTTTTGATGCGGCTATAGAGCTGGCAAGAGAACATGGCGCACAAATAAAGTATGATGAGGAATCAAAGGCGTCTTATTTCCAATACTATTTGGATTTTGAATATATTGTAAGATTTAGGGATGCCCGTGGAATTGAGTCTATTTTGGTTTTTATGGAACAAAACGGATTAAACAGTTTAGGAATATGGAATATCATGTATTTTTTTGATCAAATGTGGATGGTTATAAATTCTCAGTATTTTATTGAAAAAATACTTCCGGTCAGTGGAAAAAACAGCGTAAATTCTTTTAATAATGTTACTTTAAAAATAGATAAATAAGGCAAATTGCTTGAAACCGATGGTCTATTAGAATTGAACTGTTAAAGATTGGTCTGATAATACTCGTAATTTTGTTTATAATAAAAAATATGAACAAATGGAAACAAATAATAAATAAATGCCGTTTCTGTGATAACATCACAGACTAATTCCCCGTATTGTGATATGGTAGGGTTATCATAAAAGATATAAAGGAGGAATTAGGATGGCATCCATTAAGATAACAAAGAATAATTTTGAAGAAGAGGTTTTAAGGTCAGACAAACCGGTGTTATTAGATTTTTGGGCGGCTTGGTGCGGGCCGTGCAGAATGGTTTCACCGGCAATCGAAGAAATAGCCAAAGAAAATGAAAATATCAAGGTAGGAAAGGTCAATATTGATGAAGAAAGGGAATTGGCTGCAAAGTTTAAGATTATGAGTATTCCGACCCTGATGGTCTTAAAAGAAGGCAAGGTTGCAGCTATGGCTGTCGGTGTCCGGCCAAAAAATGAAATTTTAAAAATGTTACAGGTATAGTATTTTTTCATTGACTATATCACAACAGAGGGTTATACTGGTATAAAGTAGTAGCTATTATTATTACTATTATGGATAGGAGGGTTGCCATGAAAGAACCGAAGTTTTTTAGATGCAAACACTGTGGGAATATTATAGAAAAAATTTATGATTCCGGAGTTATTCCCGTATGCTGTGATGAGGAAATGGAAGAAATTGTGGCTAATACCGTTGAGGCTTCGAAGGAAAAGCATATACCCAGTGTATCAATAGACGGGAATATAGTGCAGGTTCAAGTGGGAGAAGTGCCTCATCCCATGGAAAAGAAACACTATATTATGTGGATTTATCTTCATACCAAGAAAGGATGCCAGAGAAAAAATCTGGACCCGGGAGATGAACCAAAAGCAGTATTTACATTGGAAGATGATGATTTAATTGCTGTATATGAATACTGCAATATTCACGGCTTGTGGAAAAAAGAAATAAAGTAATGTTTAAAAAACAAGATTAAGACAGTTAAATTTAATAAAGAGGCGTATACCCTAAGAGGCTGTTTACAGAATGTACAAGGATACACAGGTGTAACCAAATCACGTAAGTGATTGGTTGTATCTATGTATCCTTATATTTTTGCGACAGCGTATATGTTAAAATGTATATTTGCTTTTTATGGATTTTGGAAGATA
>CAZIHC010000042.1:0-11916 GCA_964538605.1 uncultured Herbinix sp.
CGATTTCTTCTACAACCACATCTGTGGTGTATACCCTTTGCCCATCATTATTTGTATAACTACCGGTTTGAATACGTCCGACAGCAACCATCTTCATTCCTTGTCTGAAATATTTTTCGACAAATTCCGCCTGTTTACCGAAGCTAACACAGCTTATAAAATCAGCTTCCTGATTATCTCCGGCTCTCTTAAATCTGCGGTCTACTGCCAAAGTATATCTGGCAACTGCTATCGGATTCTCCCCCTGTGAATATCTCACAATCGGGTCTCTGGTCAAACGGCCAATTAATATAACTTTATTCATTCGTTACTACCTCCTTTTTATTCGCCTTAGGTAGTACGTTAAGCATCTTTTCTGACGCACAAATATCTGATTACTTTTTCCATAATGCGAACTCTTTGTTCAACCTCATTAGGAACAGTAGAATCAGCTTCGAATTGGATGAAATAGTAGTAGCCTTCTTTCATTTTCTGAATCTCGTATGCCAATTTCTTTTTGCCCCAGTCTTCCACATTGGTAACTGTGCCACCGAATCTGGTAATAATGTCTTTTGCTTCTTCCAAAGTTGCTACTCTTTCTTCATCCTCAATCTTTGCATTAACAACTAAGGCTAATTCGTATTGATTCATAGTTGCGTTGCACCTCCTTCTGGACTCTGGCCCTTTTTGCTACATAAATCTTCATGTAAACTACATTTCGATCATGCATTAAAAGAGCAAGGATTAATGTATAACATATCACAATTCGTTATGTTACCATAGAATCTAAAATAAAACAACATATTTTTTTTACAATTATAGAAAAAATTTATATACAAGATGCACCATTTTAATTAAAGATATAATCTATTATAATCCCTTAGCCTCTTTGCAAGCAGGGTAAGTATATTCTGGGGTATCATGTCTTTAACAAGGTCCGTATGTAAAATAACAGCAGGCAGCTTTAAGCTCAGATTTCTTTTTGCCTGTCTTTTTTTGCTCAGCGGTAATTTAGAGATGAAATCTTCCGGATTTTTAAGGATAACGGCGATAGTTTCTGTACCATAATAGTTTATAATCTCAAAATCCTTAATGTCTTTATAAGGTATAAACCCGTAACCGCCTTTTGATGAGCTGTCCAATATGCCGTCAACCGTAATGGTAAGAAAAATTTTTTTATTGGAAGCTTTCAAAATGGCGGCAATACATCCTATGAAAAATATAACCGTAGTTAAAATACCAACAATGATACAGGGCTTTTTCCCTTTAGCAATGCCATATATCATGACAGCTATAGAAGCTATAAGCATAAAAACATTTGCCATTGTGATAACAAAAGCCCTGTAATTTGTTTCTTCAATAATTATATCGCCCACCGGCTTTCACCCCTCTTACGTACAGCAATAAAACTGATTAATCTTCTTTATTCTATATGTTTTATCCACAATTTTCAAGTACTTTATGGTAATAAAGTGATAAATAATCTGACATTTCAACAGAAACACCTAATTGTGTAAAACACAAACTCTTCTTGTTTAACATATTCAATTAACTTACTTGGCTTAACTTTTGTAAATCCCAGATTTTAAAAATACAAAAAAGCTGTATTTGTTTTACTATATGCCAATATAATCCATTGATACATGATGAATTTTGGTATATAATGTAAATATATGGTTATAATATCCTTTTGATTTTTAGATATGCAATGATTAGGCTTTATTCTTTAAATAAATTATCACAAAGGGGGTATCAATTTATGAAAAAACGCGCTGGCAAACTCATTTCTTTCCTGTTACTTGCTGCTTATATCATAACGAATATCACATTAACTTTTGCTAATCCTAGGGCCGATATTAAAACCTCTTATGCAGCAACTAAATTTTACCGACTTATTGAAGCGGAAGATGCCGAAATGAGGGGCGATGTCAGGGCAGCTACTTCCAGGCCCGGTTATAGCGGGACAGGCTATGCCACAGGTTTTACGCAATCAAATAATAACTACTGGTCCGTCCAAGTAGATATTCCGGTATCGCAACATTACACTTTTATTATCCGTAATGCGGCAGACAGTTATAAAGAAAACTACTTACTTATTAACGGAAAGCAGGCCGCCAAAATTATAAGCACCGGTGACGGGGCATGGCACGAAGCAGTTATAGAAGGAATTTACCTTGAAGCCGGTACCACAACTATATCCATAGGTGAATTTTGGGGTTGGTTCGATCTTGATTATATTATTATTGAAGACGGTTCGCCGGTTTCCGATTCTGTTTATGAAAACGCAACTTCAACCCTTGCAAATCCCAATGCCAATGAAAAAACCAGGAGAATTATGGCTTATCTGAAAAGTATCTACGGAAAACATACATTGGCCGGACAGACCTGTACTTTAAATGCCAATACGGAAATAGAAGCCTTATATGAATTTACAGGAAAATATCCGGCCTTACGATTGCTGGACTTTATATTCTGTTCCCCGGCCAGCGACTGGTATTCCAGGGAAGAAGTCAATCTTGCCCATGAATGGAGCAGGATGGGCGGTCTGGTTTCTTTTCAATGGCATTGGCACGCACCAAAGGGCGGAGCTTCCTTTTATACCGAAAGAACCGCTTTTGATATATCAAAGGCTGTAACTTCACAAGATATAAGCAGAAAGTCACTGGATGAAATCAGGGCCATGTACGAAGCCGGTATTATTTCCGAAGAATGTTATCTGCTGGTTCGTGATATTGACGTAATCTCCGGATACCTCAAAGAATTGGAAGAGGCAGATATCACCGTTCTTTGGAGACCTCTCCATGAGGCAAGCGGCGGATGGTTCTGGTGGGGAGCAAAAGGGAAAGAACCTTACATTTGGCTTTACCGTCTTATGTTTGACCGTCAGACCTATTATCATCAGCTTAACAATCTAATCTGGGTATGGAACGGGCAAAGCGCCGACTGGTATGTCGGTGATGAATATTGTGATATAGCCGGAGTGGATATTTACGCCGAAAAGCATTCCTATAGCGTTCTTTCCGACGAATTTATGAAGTGTGTCAATTATACCGGCGGCAAAAAAATGGTGGCCCTTACGGAAAACGGTGTTATGATGGATCCGGATCTGGCCGTCAGAGATAACACTTACTGGTTATGGTTCGGAGTATGGTACGGCGACTTCCTTATCGACTGGTCCGGAAACATCAGCGACAATTATACGGAACGATCTATGGTTTATAAGGTTTATAACAGTGACGTAGTTATAACCCTGGATGAACTTCCTGACTTTAATTCACCGGATATCCCGACTCCGACGCCTACACCGGAACCTACACCTGACCCCGGCCCTACACCTACTCCTACTCCGACTCCCGGTGAATTTAACCTGACCTTGACAAATACGGTAAACAGTGCTCCTGTAACCAATACCATAACAAATAACATACGAATTACCCATAATGGCGGAAATGATATTGATATATCAAAACTTTCTGTCCGCTATTACTATACCAGGGAAGGAATAGCATCCGAAAGCTTCTATTGTGATAACGCCGCTATCCAAATGAATAAAGCTCCCTGGTATGTATCCCTGACATCTTCAGTAAAAGGAAATTTGGTAAGGCTTTCTGAACCTAAATCAAATGCCAATTCATATCTGGAAATAACCTTCAATACCGATGATAAGTTTACGGAAGGCGCTACTCTCATCATTGATACCAGAATGCACAAAAACGACTGGACTACCTATGATCAGACCAATGATCACTCATATTCAGACAGTTCAAATATTACAGTATATTATGAAGGCCGGTTGATACTGGGTAATGATCCGTAATAGCTTTTGTATAATCTGTGAGTCATAGACGGACGCTAAAGTCCATCTATGACTCACAAATACCCGTTAGATTATCTTGTAATTAATTTATAATTCATCAGGTAAGCTTCATATTCCCCAGCTTGGCTTACAATACCTATCGTAACAGAAATTTCCGTATAATTTCTACAGCAACCTCCATATCCTTTAACTCGTGACTGACTATAAACAGTATGCATAGACAGCCTATAATACTTTTCAACTCATCAGAAATACTGACTCTATCCGGCTGGGATTTGTCTAATTGTTGAATATCTATATTATCATCCCCAATATCTTTCTCTGCCGTATTAAATATGGCGGCAGCTGCTTGTCTTGAAAGTGTTTCCATTATTATAAAATCGTATCCGATTTCGTCAGTTATCTCATAAGTCAGATTGCCTATTACATTTCCCGGGCGGGATACGGGAGGTAGTTGTAATTTGTCCAATCCCATTTTTTCAATACACTTATCATTCCAGCCTAACGTATCTTTTGATACCAAGCCTATTGGAACCAGGTATGTACAGTTGCATTGCATTCTCCCTGTGAGCAAATAACAGAAATAATCGGCCAACATAAGAAAACATTTGGCCTTTTCAATATACGGTAAATACTTGATTTTAAAAGTTTCGGGTTCTCTAATATCATCAAGATTAAATATCATATCATCAATAACCTTATTATCCTGATCAAGAAGAACAAATAAATTGTCAAAAGCCGTAATTCCGACCAGAACCGGAAGCTTACCAATTTTCTTGCAGTTTGCAATACCCTCCTTGATTTGTTCAAATATGTAATTCAAATCCCACAGATTTTTCCCGTTTTTTTGTGTTTGCTTTATCTCAAACCTATAGACTTCCTCAAGCTTTAAAATTCCGTTCTCCAACCGGCCAAGAACATGGCATCCTCCTTTTTCATTTATGTCCGCTACCAAATAAAGGCTTCCCATCTGTTTATCCCTCTTATTATAAAATGTTTTATTAAATAATAAGCAGATATCTTCATAAAGATAACCTGAATTTAACCTTATTTACTTTATTTTATTTCCTTTATTTTCCCTTTTAATTAATATATAATTATTGCATAACAGATTTTACATGCTTTATATTAAATGCTTTTGAACAAATAAGATATAGTACAGCCTTTATAAATCTTATTTTTATTAAAAGTTACCTTTTCAGAGACAACTAACACTTCATTTACACGAACATATTATGTTAAAGTTTATGTAATACAGGGAAATAAAAAAAACATTGGCGTCGGAAGATTACTTTTCAATAAATGCCGGCTCATCTAGGGCCGATGCAGAATTTACCTTAACTTTTTCATCAAGCGGAAAATATTATACTTTAGTTAAAGTATTTACAGGTAAAAACGGCTCCGAACTTTGCTCAAGACAGGGTGTAAATCCTGATTATGTGTATGGGGCTCCGGCTATAGGCACTATAAACTATACATCCCAACCCTTAAAAGCGGGAACCAAAGAAAAATTAAGAGTTACATTTACCGAAAATATTTCGCAAATTACTCGCACATATTTGGTTAAAATTTATTGTGTCCGTAACGGAATCTCGGAATTAATGACAACCCCAAAAATAACCATTCTATCCGTTTCAAAAACCGCAACACATACATTCAGTTTTATCTTTAAAGAATCAGGATCATATAAAACTCATATCATGGTATATAACGGTGACGGAACATTATTGTTAAATGAGAGGACAGGCAAATATCCGGATACCGTATATAATAAATAAGTAGATAAATAATATATTTTTGCAAAAATCAAATCAAAAAGAAGCTGCCGCTTCATCCCATATAAGGCTGAAGCGACAGCTTCTTTATTTATTATTAAAGATGAGTTATTTGGATATCACGGTTCTGTTCCGCCTACCAAAACTCCGGATATGTAAACGGTTACTTTATTATTGCTGCCGTAAGAGCTATTTGTACTGAATGAGTAGTCATTACTCTGATTGTAATTACTCCAGTCACTCTTTGAGAAGCGGTTTTGAACCTCTATGCTCTGATTAGGCTGCAGATAGCCTGCCACTTCGGTAAACCCGGTTTCTAAGTAATAATCTGCGCCCTCCTTAGGTTCTGCCATCTTTACAAAGGTGCCTGTTACATTATTGCTGCCGACCGTAGACCAGTCGCACCAGAAGTTCTGGCTCTTTTCGCCGTCGATAGTATAATAGTAACGGATCTTTACATCGGACAGTTTTATAGGTGTTGTTCCGGTATTGGTAATCCTGTATCTTGGCATAATTCCGTTAATTATGTCGGAAGTATTGCCGCTGTACATTTCTAGCTTAATATTTCCTGCATCGACCTGCGTGGAATCTATTATGTTTACAGTAAGAACCGGATCAGCACCTGCGTCAAAATCAAAGATTAAAGTAGTCCTGCCGGTAGCAAGTGTTGCCAGGTATTCCTTAAAGATGGTTACTTCATTGCCGCTTATACTGTAATCTCTGTCTTTAACCAATACCGTATTGCCGTTTTTTATGGCTAATAAAGTATTGCCGTTAGGATTAACGGTAACCTTAATATCACTGCTTACGTCAGGATTTTTATCAAACTCTGCCAAAGTAGGGCTGATAGAGGCATTAGGAACTTCCGGCTCTTCCGGAGTCGTATCGACAATAGTGATTGTAAGCACAGGATCGATTCCTCCGCTGAAATCAAATGTCAGACGGACGGTACCGGTATCGAATGAAGCCAGATAGCTCTTTAATATAGTTACCGTATTACCCGATACAGTATAATCTGTTCCGGCCTTAAGCAGGGTATTGCCGTTCTTAATTCCGTTTAAGGTATTGCCGTTTAATGTCATAACAACCTGTATATCTTTTTGATTTTCAGGATTTTTGTCAAATGTGGCATTAGTTAATGATATGGTCGAGTTATTCTCACCGCTGCCGCTTCCGGGTTCCTGCCCGAATACCAGAACACCGTTATCGTATACCGGGATGTAAACGGTCTTAACAGTATTGCCGGAAGATACTCCCTTAATATCCTTAAATGAATAGTCATTGTCGTTATTCCAGAAGTTCGTATTCATAGGAGCGGCGATCCTGAACTGAACTTCTTTTCTGTATGCCGATTGACCGCCGGGATAAATCTTTGTACCCGTAAAGTCAACATTAATATAGTAAATATTTTGAGCTACATTCCAAGGATGAGGTCCGGTAACCTTTGCGCCGCTGTTATAGTTGGTTGTAATGGTAATATCATTTACTCCGTATCCTGCTTGTATAACCTCGGTCAGATCAATGAAATAACGGAAGGAAAGCTTATCTCCGACTCTTGCAGGCCATCCGGACTGGTTATGAAGCAGGGCTTTAATTTCTATAAAGTTCTGACCTTGCGCATTGATACCAGCCATTACAAAGAATTCATCGTTGGTTATCTCTTCAAACGCAGTCAGATTAGGTATAGGAGTTCCGCCGTAGTCTTCATACATCTTGGCAAGAGCTCCTACAAAGCCTGCATTATAGTCACAGGCTACTTCATTATTAATGTAATTGCTGACATCATCGGTGTAGCTGTCGTCGCTTCCGGGACCTCCAACCAGAGCACCTATAAGTACATGACGGTGATAATTAGGTGTATTCATGCTGTCGGCCCAGGAACTATGAGCTGTTCTGTGATGAGGTCTCTTAGGCGGATTAACACCGAAACCTACCACATAGCTTCTTCCGGAACTGCCTAAAGCGTAGTCAATCTGCTGCTTGGCAAAAGCATTGTATATGTTGGCCTTTTCATTGCTGCAACCTTCCCAGTCTGCATAAACACTGGCAAGGAATGCGGTAGTTGTTGCATAACGAAGGGCTCCCCAGGTATCCAGATATGCCAGTCCCTTAGGAGTATAACGTATCCTTTCTCCGTTATAGCCTACGGACCAGTAATCCAGGTGTCTTTCTATTGCATCCTTGTAAACCTGCTTATTGGTTATCTTGGCAAGAAGCAGGCATGCGCCATAGTGAACATCGTCCCAGCAATGGGCCCATTTATAAGATATAATATCTGTCTGAGGCTCTGTTCCCCAATATGCTACATACTGCTCAGCCTTATTCAGATAAGTTTCATCTCCTGTTGCCATATATAACCATACTCCGGCCCAGGAAAGTTCATCGTAAAAACCGCTGTGAGAGGTATAGAAACCGTTGGCTGCGGTATAACCGCTGTCACTCTTGGTAACTTCCGCAAAGTTATACAGTTCTTTCGCATGTCTAATACAGGTGGCCGCATAAGCAGGATCCCTGTCGGCAAATACCACCGCAGCGGATGCCAAAGCTGCCGCAGCTTCCGCAACTACAGTGGAACCTGGACTTGACAAATCTACTTTATATGCAGGTCTTTTCATCTGCATAACTTCTGCCGGTCCCCACCATGAGTGATCAAGATTTCCGTCACCGACCTGATAATAAAATACATTGGCGGAAGGATGGCATTTTATAAGATAATCACTGACCCATTTGATCGCATCCAGAAGATATCCCAGCTGGCCGCTTCTTTCCAAAGCATCTTCCGCTTCATATACGGCCCAGGCCAGCATTGCCTGTGAGTAAGCCATCGGAAGATTAAACTTCACATGATCGCCGGCATCATACCAACCACCGGTAAGATCAAGGCCTACATCCGCTCCGTCTTCCATACCGGAATCTCCACGCCAGTTGTCTCTTTTGTTTTCAGGCAATTTACCTGATCTTTGGAATTCGTAGAACATAATAGCCTTTTGCAGCGCTTCCCCATAATTATAATCTGCCGCTTCCGCTTTTTTAGGTGCATAAATCAGAACAGAACCAAGGAAACTTAAAATAAGAACCAGTGATAAATATTTACGCATATATTTCCTCCTTTCATTAAAATTAAAAACTTCTGTGACGTATATTAAAAATCTTGGCATTAATTTAAACCATGAAATTTAAACCATGACATGATAAAGTTCTTTTATCGTCCGGGTGCATGATAATCATGCACCCGAACTTTTATAAATATGACTGCAACATTTTACGGCTCAATACCGAATACCAGATTACCGGATACATACGCCGTTATCTTATTGAAATCGGCATAATAAGTAGCTGTCGGATTGAATGAATAGTCGTCGGTCTGTGTATAGTTTGTCCAGTCAGACTTTGCAAATCTTCCCTGAACCTCAATTGCGGCTCCCGGTGCAAGATTTCCTGCCTGGCTTGTAAAGTTTATTTCCAGATAATAATCGGCACCGTTCTTAGGTGTATTCATCTTTACAAATGTTCCGATAACATTATTGCTGCCGATACTCGACCAGTCACACCAGAAATTCTGAGCCTTATCACCGTCAACGGTATAGTAATATCTGATCTTGACTTCAGATAAAGGTATGCTTGTATTTCCGGTATTGCTGATTCTAAATCTCGGCATAATGGAATTGGTTACTCCCTGTGTTGTGGCGTTAAATGACTGGATATTAAGTACGCCTTCCACGGGTTCTACAGGTTCTTCTGGCTCTTCCGGTTCTTCTGGTCCACCGGGTTCTTCAGTGGTATCTATGATATTTACGGTTAAGGTACGATCAAGCCCGGCACTGAAATCAAATACCAGGGATATGTTTCCTACAGCCTGACCGGCCAGGAACTCTTTCTTTATGGTCACAATATTGCCGTTTACGGTATAGTCGGTACCTTCTGTCAAATATGTATCTGCTAATTTAATACCGACTAAAGTATTGCCGTTGTATGTTACCGTTACGTTTATATCAGCCTGTTTATCTACATTTTTATCAAATGTAGCGGAGGTAGGTGTAATTATTGAATTGTTAACAGGCTCTTCACTTTCTTCGAAAAGTATCGCATATATTCCGTTTGCGATAGCGATATCACATTGTGCCCAGAATCTGTGATATCTAAATTCGGGAGCTTTTCCGGAATTATAAGCTTCAAGCAGCTTAGGATAGTCAGGGTCATTCAGATACTTGGAACGAATATCCTTAAATTTAATGCCCGGTTCAATTCTGTCACCGTTAGGCATGGTTCCAGACCAACCCTGAGGTACATAAACTTCCTGCTCGAAGAATCTTACATAATCTTCTCTTACTTCAGGAGCCGAAAGTCCCTTGTCATCCCTGTACAGATTCCACATACGGTCAAGCAATTCCTTGGCAAGAGTACGGGCTTCGTCATCGCCGGAAGCCTTTGCATAGTATAATAATGTGTTGGCAAGTGAACCGGCTACACCCAGGTCTAAGCCGTAAGAAACAACTTCTACATGGAGGTTGGGATTACCTGTATATGTACCTGTCCAGGTATCCGGCTGTCCGGACCACTCAAGGCTGCTGGGTATTTCAAAGGTACCGTCGCTGTTAAGTCTTACAACGGACTTAACCCAGCTTACCCACTTGTCAAGCAGGTTCTTGGCTCTGGTATCGCCTGTCTTATAATAATACTCGGCTACTCTTTGCATTGACCATGCCTGGAAGCCGAACCAGGTATTGCTTCCGGGATCATGGTAAACGGGATGTTCTTCGTATCCCATACCATAGAAAGTGGAAGTACCTGCGGGTAAAGTTTCATAACGACCTTTATAAGAATTGGATGCTCCGCCTGCAATGGCACCCTCAGCCGACTGTAACCACTGATAGAATTCAAGCTGGCGATCCAAGCTCTCAGCCCAGTCTCTGGCACCGTTGGCTGATGCCGGCTTAAATGCGGGATCATTGGCTAAAATCCACGCAGCCATAGGGTTCTGATAGCCGAAATGCGCATGGCTGCAGCCTATAATCCATGCCCAGTCAGCCGTAATTCCGCCGCCCCAGGCATAATACCAGGACAAAAGATAATGAGCAGCATCGTAACCCGTTCCTGCTTGTTTGGAATTTCCGATCTTTCTGAAGTATTTATCAAACATTGCATAGCGCAGATAGTCACCCATCTTGGATGCTCTCTTAACATTCTGGCTTAAATCTATTCCATATTCTTTAGCCCATTGATATGCCCAGTAGGTAGCCTGTACCGCTCTGGCATCCGCGTCCGGTGCATTGGTATATTTAAACTGTGCAGCATATTGACTGTCACCGGTGAAAAGATCCAGATAACCGTTTCTTCCACCCATAGTCATATCATCCCAACAGGGCTGCGGAATAGTTTCCCATACGGATTCTTGACATCCCCTTTGGAATGTATTAATATACGAAGGCGAACTTGTTTTATCGGCTCGTATTCCGAAGCCATACCAGTTATCTACGTCAAGTAACCAGTGCATTCCGTAAAGTGTATTTGTTCCATATGCACTTACAAGTTCATTATGAATAGGGTCTATACCTACAGGAGCAGAGAAATCAAGCTGGGCCGGATACATACTCGGTTCTTCCCATTCAGGAGCATATGTAGCAGGGGAAGAAGGATTGTATCTGGCCATGCTTCTGTTAGGCTGATCCTGTTCGGTAGGTATCATATACTTTTCGATGGTTTCCCATGCTTTATTAAAGTAGGAGAAATCACCGGTAAATTTACCATACATAGCTTCAAGCCAGAGATAATAACTCATGGCTTCGCTGGTGGTAACATGTCCATAGTCCGGCGCTTCTATAATCAATGTTTCAATGGAATGATAAGGTATTCCGTGAGAACTGAAATATCCGTTAGCCGGGTCGTGAAGTTCTTCCCAAATTTCAAGGAATCTTTGCTTGTAAGGATTTTCATTAGCAGCATAAACGGTAAGCTGCTTTTGTCCCAGAGAAAGTTGTGTCACAAAACCCAAAAGAAGTGATAAAACCACTACCCATGAAATTCTTCTCTTAAATCCTTTCTTCATTTAACTCATCTCCTTTCTTTAAAAAATTATTTACTGTTACAGATATATATCCGACTTATTATCTGACTATAGATTTGCTGCTATTATCCCCTCATCACCCCCTTATGCAGCTTTCTAATCCATAGTCAAATAAATAAGCAGATCGGAATAATAGGCTGTAATAATAGAAAAATATATAATGTTTGATATATAAACCACCTTCTTAATATAAATATTTAGTAATAATATACAATATTTTCCTTTGCGTTCATTATAATACATTATTCTACATATTTTGTCAACCATAATTTGTAAATATA
>CAZIHC010000043.1:0-11862 GCA_964538605.1 uncultured Herbinix sp.
AAGTAGCTCAGTTGGCGAGAGCATGCGGTTCATACCCGCAGTGTCGGCGGTTCGAGTCCGTCCTTCGCTATTTTTTATTTTTATGCAGCAGAAATAAGGAATGAAATAAAATTTAAATTAATATGCATACAGACCTTCTTGAATGTCATCGTAAGAATACGATGCGTTTGGGAAGGTTTTTTATATAATTAATATAGTTTCCATGAAATACCGTCACCATAAAGTTTTATTAAAACCTGTGGATAACTGAAAATGACAATCTTTTGATCCATAAGCCGACCTCCTTTCGATATGTTAAAGTCACCTGATTTTTAACGGTCGTTGATTCTTAGGTTGACGGATTTTAATGGTAAACTTACAATAATGGTATCGGTTTTAGTACCGGCATCTTAGGTGGTGAAGCAATGGAGAAAGCCGTAAAAGTAAAAATAATCAGATCCGGGACCAATACGGTAACGGAGATATGTCTTAATCCGAAAGAAAGCCTGTATGATGCTATGACAAGATGCAGCATACCGGTTGCAGGGGTATGCGCCGGCAGAGGAACTTGTGGGAAATGCAGGGTAAAGGTTACGGAAGGTTTTCTTGTCATTACGCCTGCCGATAAAAAGTATTTTACAGACGATGAACTGTCTAGTGGTTATCGTTTGGCCTGCACGGCTTATCCTGACAGAGATTGCACCGTAATCTTGACGGCAGAAGCGGGAAAAGATTTTAAAGTAGTTTCGGAAAGCGTTGATACCCGGAAAGTTTTAACTATAGACCGTTCCTTTGGTAAAACCGAAAAAAAGTATGGTATTGCGGTAGATTTGGGAACTACAACATTGGTTCTTGCTTTAACCGATTTGGCAGACGGAAGTATTCTTGAAACATACACGGCCTCTAATCCCCAAAGAGTTTACGGAGCCGATGTGATATCAAGAATAAAAGCATCTAACGAAGGAAAAGGAGAGCTGTTAAAATCCCTTATACGGAAAGAGCTTTCAGACGGAATAAAAACATTAATTTATAACCGGCATATAAAATTGAAAGATATTGAAAATATAATTATAGCCGGAAACACCACTATGATCCATCTTCTGATGGGTTATCCATGTGTCGGTCTTGGGGCCTATCCTTTTACTCCTTATAAGGAAGGATTTATTTATTCATATTCTGATGAACTGTTTGACATAACCGAGAACGTACCAGTTATTATTCTTCCGGCCGTTTCGGTGTTTGTGGGAGGGGATATAACTGCGGGGCTGTATGCCTGTGGTTTTGACAAAATTGAAAAACCATGCCTGTTTATTGATTTGGGCACCAACGGTGAACTGGCTCTGGGAAATAAGGAATGGATACTTGTGACTTCTGCATCTGCGGGACCGGCTTTTGAAGGAGGAAATATTTCCTGCGGTGTCGGAAGCATTCCGGGAGCCATATGCCATGTTTCTTTATCAGGGAATAATATAAGATATGAAACGATTGACGGACTTGCTCCGGTTGGTTTGTGCGGAAGCGGAGTTATCGACCTTACTGCACAATTGCTTAAAGAAGGCATAATTGACAGTACCGGGCTTTTAACCGATGAATATTTTGAGACCGGATACTTCATTGACGGAATAAGATTTTTACAGGAAGATATCAGAAACGTCCAGCTGGCAAAAGCCGCCGTAAGGGCGGGAATTGAGGTTTTATTAAAAAGCTATGCAATATCTATAGACGAGGTGGAACAGGTATTTATTGCAGGGGGATTCGGGTATAATCTGGATATAAATAAAGCTGCATATATAGGATTGCTGCCTTATCAGGCAGCAAAAAAAGCTAAAACATTAGGAAACACCGCTCTTTCAGGGGCTGTTTTGGCTTCATGTGATACCCGGGCAAAATACAGGCTGGATCAAATTATATCCGTTTCTAAAGAAATACACTTATCCGATGATAAGGATTTTAATGATATGTTTATTAAGTATATTTCATTTTAATTTTATTTCTACGAAATTGTTTTATTGATTAATCAGGAGGACAAAGAATGAGAGTAGGGACTGGCTATGATGTTCATAAACTTGTTGAAAATAGAGATCTTATTTTGGGCGGAGTAAAGATCCCTTTTGAAAAAGGACTGCTTGGGCATTCCGATGCGGATGTGCTTATCCATGCAATTATGGATGCTTTGCTGGGCGCGGCGGCCTTAGGTGATATAGGAAAACATTTTCCGGATACGGATGATAAATATAAAGGTGCTTCCAGTATCGAATTATTAAAACAGGTAGGGTCCATGCTGGAAGATAACCTTTATATGATTGAAAATATTGACGCCACCGTTATTGCCCAAAGGCCCAAATTGGCAGCCTATCTGCCGGAAATGAAAAAGAATATAGCTGATGCTCTTAAGATATCCGAAGATCAGGTTAATATAAAAGCAACTACTGAAGAAGGTTTGGGTTTTACGGGAGCCGGGCTTGGTATTGCTGCCAATGCCGTATGTCTTATAGAGTCCATGATGAATTATCAGGTGGACGTAACTCCGTTAAACACTTCCGGAAATTGCAACACCTGCGGAGGCTGCCGCATGCGGCAGAAACCGTAAAGGTATTGACAAAACCTGCATCTATGCATAAAATGTATTAAAGATTATAAATCTTATTTATAATTGATAATAAGAAAAATATATAATCATAAAAACATATTTTAATTATAAACATAAATAAGAAGAAAATTTACAGATTATATTGCATTAAGGAAAATATGCAAAATTTTAATCCCAAAGGGTAAATTTAATATTATATCAAATAAAAGCTATGAACGGAAAAGTAACCTTAGGGAAAGCATCAGAGAGGGAGTGTCGGCGGCTGAAAGCACTCCTTGCAGGAACTAGGGCGAAGTGCATCCGGGAGCTGATTCGGTGAGGAAACTAGCCGGATCCGGTAACGGCCGTTATCCTAATAAGATGTATGCACTTTTATTTGCGTACAAGTAGAGTGGAACCGCGTATAAAACCGCCTCTATATTCAGAGGCGGTTTTTTTAGACAGTAAATTTATTAATGAAGTTTCTCAGCTGCCATATTATACTTGCGTAATACAAAATAAGGTTCAATACGGTATTTATCTGTTTTATGTTTAATATATTTTTGAAGTTTAAATAAAAAAGCTATGTAATCTGATTTTAAATTACATAAGATTTCGGATATGAATTTGTAAGTTAAATTTCAGGATAATATGCACTTAAACGGTTATAACGAAAATATTTATCATCTCTAGAATGAAGTAATTCGATGATTTTAAGCGGGAGGTATCAGTTTATGGGTTTAATTAAATATATAAAAGAAGAAATGCAGATTATAAAGGAGAGGGATCCTGCCATAAAAACCCCTTTGGAAGTATTTCTGTATCCCAGCTTTAAAGCTATGCTTCATTACCGGATAGCCCATAAGCTTTATAAGAAGAAACGTTATTTTCTGGCAAGATGGGTATCTCAAAGAGCGGCAAGAAAAACCGGAATAGAAATACATCCGGGAGCTACTATAGGAAAAGGCCTGTTTATTGACCACGGTATAGGAGTGGTAATAGGGGAGACGGCTATAATAGGCGACAATGTTACCCTTTATCAGGGAGTTACTTTGGGAGGCACGGGCAAGGAAAAAGGAAAAAGACACCCGACCATTGGAAATAACGTTATGATAAGTGCCGGAGCAAAGGTGCTTGGCTCATTTACCATAGGAGACAATTCAAAAATAGGGGCAGGTTCCGTGGTGCTTTCGGAAGTTCCGCCCAATTCAACAGTTGTGGGAGTACCGGGAAGGGTGGTAAAAAGAGATAATGTAAAAATACCTCGTGAGGATTTGGATCATGTACATTTGCCCGATCCGATCAAAAATGATATCAACGGTTTAAAAAATGAGAATCAGGAACTGAAAAACGAACTGAAGAAGATTTATGAAACCATTGATGAACTTAAAAAAGAGATTGAACTGCTGAAAACTGCAGGAAAGTAAGGCATGATTAAAGAATATACTTTTAGCAAATTTTAAGAGGAGGAAGAATATGAAAATATATAATACATTGACACAAAAAAAGGAAGAATTTATTCCAGTAGAAGAAAACAAAGTACGAATGTATGTGTGCGGACCAACCGTTTATAACTATATTCATATCGGCAATGCAAGACCCGCCATATTCTTTGATACCGTAAGAAGATATTTTGAATATAAGGGTTATAAGGTTAATTATGTATCGAATTTTACCGATGTGGATGACAAGATAATTAAAAGAGCTAATGAGGAAGGCGTCGATGCTTCAGTTATATCCGAGCGCTATATACAGGAATTTAAGAAGGATATGAAAGCATTGAATGTTAAGGAAGCCACATATCATCCCAAGGCCACAGAAGAAATCGGCGGTATGATAGAGATGATAAAAACACTTATAGATAAAGGCTATGCCTATGAAAAAGACGGTACGGTATATTTCAGGGCCAGAAGCTTTAAAGATTACGGAAAACTGTCAAAAAAGAATATTGACGATTTGGAAGCCGGAGCAAGGATTGCCATAAGTGAATTAAAGGAAGATCCTATGGACTTTGTCCTTTGGAAGCCCAAAAAAGAAGGAGAGCCCAGTTGGCCTTCACCATGGGGAGACGGCCGTCCCGGCTGGCATATCGAATGCTCGGTTATGAGCAGCAAGTATCTGGGAGAGCAGATAGATATTCACGGTGGCGGTGAGGACTTAATTTTCCCTCATCATGAAAATGAAATTGCCCAAAGCGAAGCCGCAACCGGCAAAGAATTTGCCCGGTACTGGATGCATAACGCATTTATTAATATTGACAACAAGAAAATGTCCAAATCGGAAGGAAATTTCTTTACCGTAAGGGATATTTGCAAAGAGTATTCGGGGCAAGTCTTAAGATTTTTCATGCTGAATGCGCATTATCGCAGTCCTTTGAATTTCAGCAGGGATTTAATGGAGGCAGCTGCAAATTCATTGGAGAGGATATTGACTTGTGTAGGACAGCTCGATTTTTTGCTGAAAAACGATTCGGTAAAGGACGGGGACTTGACTGCCGAAGAAGAAGCAGTACTTAAAGAAGCAGATTTGCTGAGGGAAAAATTTGAGGCAGCAATGGATGATGATTTCAATACCGCTGACGCTATTGCAGCAATTTTTGAACTGGTAAAGCTGGCAAATATAAATTGCGGCACTGATAAAAATAAAAAATTTATTTTATCTATGAAAGAAAGAATCGTATCCTTATGTGATATACTAGGAATAGAAACCGAAAAAGAAGAAGAAATTCTGCCGGAAGAAATCGAAAGGCTTATCGAAGAAAGGCAGGAAGCAAGAAGAAACAAAGATTATGCAAAAGCGGACCAAATCAGGGACGAGCTTTTAAAGAAAGGTATAATACTTGAGGATACCAGAGAAGGTGTAAGATGGAAGAGAAAATAAACATGGCGGCTTATATCAGACAGTCTTTTAATATCCCGGATACGGATATAAAGTCCTATTCGGGTCTTGCACTGGCTTATATAGGAGATGCCATTTATGACCTGGTAATAAGGACATTTATAGTGGAACAGGGCAACGCCCCGGTCAATAAGCTTCATCAGAAAGTTATAAAGCTGGTACAAGCTTCTGCCCAAGCCAGGCATTACCATATGATACAGGATATATTGACCGAGGAGGAAATGGCCGTGTTTAGACGGGGAAGAAATTCCAAATCAATTCATCCTTCCAAAAACGCAGATTTATCTGACTATAGGATTGCTACCGGCTTAGAAGCCCTGATGGGATACCTGTATCTGACCGGCCGGACAGCCCGCATGCTGGAACTGATGCAGCCGATATTTAAAGATGAAATCAATAATTAAAGAAATTATTTAAAGCTGACCTGACAGAATTGGGTCAGCTTTTAACATATTTTATATCACAAAAAGGGATTTTGTAAGCTGTTTTGGCGACAATTTTTAGTATCCGAACATGACAAATAAAAAGTTATATGTACTTTTATCGGTATGTGAATTTATATATCACTGTTTAATTATGCCGCATCCCTTTTGCACCGGTGTAATTATTAGTATGGTAAATTATTCTTCACTTTTTTGCCATTCTTTTGCCTTAAAAAATTACTAAAATATACCCTGGATGTGAATGGCTGGCAAAATACACAAGGATTTAAGGAGGAAGAATGACGAAAAAAAGGATAAAATATTACATTTTAACGGCTGTTTTATCGTTTCTTTTATTGGGATACTTTATCGGCATTAATAAATCCGGGGTTCGAAGCGTACATGCTGCAAATAAGGATAAAGAGACAGTAGAGCTTAGAATTATCGGAACCACGGATTTGCACGGTCAGCTTAAAAGCTTTGATTTTGAGCAGGGCGTGGATTATAATAACGGGGGTTTGGCCAGAGCTTTTGACCTTATAAAAAAAGCGAAAGCCGAATTGCCGGATGGAAATACCATTGTTTTAGATGCCGGGGATTTCTTATTTGACTTTACAACTGAATATATTTTCTCAACCAATCAGGATGTAATACAGCCAATATTAAAGGCGATGAAATATGTCGGTTATGATGCCATAACTTTAGGCAATCATGAATTTGACTACGGATACGATTATATCTTAAAGCAACTGGACGGTTCAGGTCTTAGGGACATTACTATAGTATCTAATGTAACGGATGCCAGAACCGGGGAACATCCTTTTCTCGAAAATATGCTTATTACACGCAAATTAAAAACCACATCAGGAAAAGAAGTTGAGGTAAAGATAGGAATTATTGGACATACAATTCCTCATCTTACGGGAAAAACCCACAGTTACACGGGAATTCTGACCGGTGAAGATATAGTGGAAAATGCCAAAAAGCAGGCGGAAAAGCTAAAGGAAATGGGAGCAGATATAATTATTTCATTATCTCATACCGGAATAGGACCCGAAAACCCTGAACCTAATTTTAAGAACGTTGCTTATGCACTTTCAAAAATTGATGAAATTGATGTTATAGTATGTGGCCATGAGCATAATCTTTATCCTACCACCGATATGACATCGCCATACTATAAGCTTCCGAATGTCGATAAGAAAACTTATCTTATGAACGGAAAAAATGTAGTGATGGCCGGAGACCGTGGAAGGGCTATCGGAGTTGTCGATTTGGTATTGGAAGTGACAGGAAATTCGGTAAAGATTGTTGACCGCAAGTCCGAACTTCGAATGGTCACGGAAAAGAATACGAATGAAGACAAGACCATAGCTGCTATGTTTGGCGAATGGGAAGAACAGCTTCTTAATTATTCGAAAGATGTTCTGGCACAGTTGGAACCGGAAACCTTAATTCACAATTATTTCGGGTTACTTTCTGATAATGCGGCCATTCAGTTATTAAATGATTCAAAGATATATTATGCTTTGTCCAAAATTAAATCAGATTATAAGGAATACATAAATTACCCCATTATAGCCGCTTCAACCTATGAAAGTTATGGGGTTAAATCTGTTGACGATTTTGTAAAAATCAGCGGTAAAATTACGGAAGCAAATCTGGCTTCCCTGCAGAACTATAACAGTTATCTTTATGTGTATACGATAACGGGAGCCCAGCTTAAAGAGTGGCTGGAATGGTCAGCCAGTGCTTATGAAACCATAGGCAGAAATACCAAATGGTCAGACAGCACCATGGCCTCTTTGATGAAAGAAACAGGTTTAAAATCCCTTATTAGGGAAGAGTGGCTGAATGACTGGAGCAATTTCTATATATTTGACGGTATCACCTATGAAATAGACCCAAGTAAAGATCCCAGATACGATTTTTCAGGCAATATAATAAGCAGCAACAGAAGAGTTTCCAATGTACGTTATCAGGGAAAAGAAGTAACCGATGATATGGAGCTTCTGATAGCTACAAACAAGATTACAAAACCTGTTACTGCAAACAAGGGTGTTGAAGAGCAGATAGTATTAAAAGGCTTTGTAAGAGGCCAGGCGGTTCTTGGTGATTATATAAAACTGCTGGCACAAAGCGGCAGCATCATGCCCCAGATTGACTATAACTGGAAGCTGAAACTGCCTGACAACTATCAGTTTATAATAAAAGTGCCGTTTTATGCAGGAGATTTATTTGAAAAGACTCCTTGGTTCGTTAAATATTTGACTGTAAGGGATCAATATAAGTATTACATTGCATCCTATCCGGCAGAAAAAAATGATACTACACCGCCACATTTGGTTGTAGCACCGTTAATTACAAATCCGACAGCCAGCTCTTTTGAAGTTGCTGTTCAGGCCGTTGATGATTCCGAGATAGTAAGCTTAAAATATCTTGACAAGGAAATGAGCCCTGACCATGATATATGGGCTGTTGCCTATAATATTCCCAGTAAAGGTTTTACTGTACAGAAAAACGGCGTTTATACCATATATGCCGAAGATGTTCACGGAAATAAAACAACAAGAAAAATTGTTATAAGCAACTTCAATGACAATTTGCTGCCCAGGCCAACCGTAGACAATTATACAAACAGGAAATCAAAGATAAGCGGAAAAGCGGAACCGTATACTACCTTGGTAATTGAAACTCCCGGAAAAGTTTATGAGACAAGAGTAGGGTCAAACGGTAGCTTTTCTGTTGCACTGCCAGGTCAGTTGGCGGAAACATATATTACCGTGTATGTAAAAGATGAAGCAAGAAACCTTGAAAGTGAACGGGTTTCGGTACGCATTAACCGTACCGGTCCAAATCAGCCTCAGGTAAATGCCGTATATAACAATATGAACTATATAACCGGCAATGCCAGGGATGATGTAATGGCGGTTGTAGCCCTTGTCGATGATATCGCTTATGTTTACGGCAAAAACGGTAAGAAACTTTTTGAAGCCAATACCGAAGTTTATAATAAATCGATTAAAATTGTTGAAACCGAAGGAGAAATATTGGCAAACGGGCAGTTTATCCTTATGCTTCCGCCTTTGGAAGCCGGTACATCTGTGAAGGTATATACTCTTGATCATGTTTCAAGAAACAGCAGGGTAACGACAGTAACGGTTTATGAAGCAGGGCCCAATGCCCCGGTGGTTCATGAAGTAAGTAATATTGAGAAAACCGTGAGTGGATATGTACCTTCCTCAACAAATACAATTTATACGGTGAAGTTAAACCTCGGCAATAAAGTGTATACTACCAAGACCGATAAAAGCGGCAAGTTTACATTTACCTTCAGCGACCAGCTGTATGCGGGACAGATTTTGACGGTTGTCGCTTACGATACTAAAAACAATAAGGAAAGAGCAAGTATCCCTGTTGAAGTAACTGTTAATGATATTGAGAACTATGTGAAGCCGAACTCTACAACCTTGATTGTAAACAAAGTGACCAGCAAATCCTATGTAGTATCCGGTTATTATTATTCCGGAGGAGAAGTATATGTTGCAATCACGCAAGGCGAGGGTAAAAATTTTAAGAGCAGGATATACAGCGTTACTGTCGATGACGATGACAGTTTCAGATATTATCTGGACGAAAAATTGGAAGTCGGAACCAAAGTATACGTAATGGGAAGGTTTATCGACGGAAAAATCCTTGTGGCTAAGGCAGTAACGGTAATAGCCGGAAGACCGGATACACCGGTGCTGCTTAATGAAATAGCCAATACGGATAAAGTGGCTAAAGTTATTGCAGCAAAAGATTGTACGGTTACCATTACCGTAGGTAAAAAGACCTATACTACCAGTCAATATCAGTATGACGAAACAAGCGGTAATTATATTTACACATTGGAAATTGACAGGGATCAGTCCGGTACAGCCGTAACCGTAACGGCATCAAATGAAGCCGGAACCAGCGATCCTCTAAAAAGCGCAATTATAAAGACCGCACCGGATGCGCCTATAGTTGATCCGGTCCTTGAAGGGGACAAAAAAATAACCGGAACCATTGAACTTCTGGATTATGTATCTTCCTCGGATGAAAGTTCAGAGGATATTCCGAAAGAATTTAAGGATGCGGCTCCCAATGTGGCAAAAACCCAGACAAGGGTTTATGCCCAGATAGGAGATAAAACTTACAAAGGCACCATCGATAATGACGGTAAATTTACAATCGAAATTCCTGCTCAGAAAGAAGGTACGGCAATAAAGATATGGGGTACGAATAAGGCAGGAAGAGGTCCGCTAGTTAAAATTAAAGTAACCAAGTAATAAAATTGTTATGGTTTATCAAATATAAGAACACCGTTTGTATTTAGATGTCATATCGGATTTTAAGCATCCGTTAAATGGCACCTAATTCAAACGGTGTTCTTTTTCGTTTGATTAATGAAGAATTTGGAACCAAAAGAAGGTCTTAAGCGTCTAATTAATGACAAAACATTGGAGCTTGAAATTATATAGCAATACATATGTGCGGCTTAACTATAAAAAATAGTCAGCTATAACATTTTCAGGGGGAGGAATTTTATGAAATATTTGAAAATTTCGGTTGTTTGTGCCTGGCTTTTTCTTATTGGATTTGTACTTACAGGCTGTGCCGGTGGAAGTAAAAAAGATATAGCGGTACCGACAAACCGGGTTGAGTATAAAGAAAGCTCGACCGAAGTTTTGGATGAAAGTATGGGACTTACCGCCACATCAGGTTTTACTGCTGCAGGAGTAACAGGAACTGACTATGCCTATGATTTATCTATGGAAAAGATTATTACCAAGGTAAATCTGGAAGTGGAAACCCAAGATTTTGATGATCTTATCAATTCCGTAAAGGATGACATGGTAAAATTAGGAGGATATGAAGAAAAATCCGAAATAAGCGGAAAAAGATACTACAGCCGGAATACATCCAGATATGCATACATTGTTGCAAGAATACCCAGGGAAAGGCTGAATGAATTTGTCGAAGCGGTTAGGGAGAACGGGAACATTATAAATGAAAGCTCGACATCCGAAAATGTGACCCTGCAGTATGTGGATACGGCAAGCAGAAAGAAGGCTCTTGAAATTGAACAGGAAAGGCTTTTTGTTTTATTGGAAAAAAGCGAATCCATGGAAGATATCGTGACTTTGGAAAGCAGGTTAAGCAATATCCGTCACGAGCTTCAGATGTACGAAACCGAATTGCGCACTATTGACAATCAGGTGGATTACAGCACTGTTACAATTTCAATATATGAAGTGGAACGTATAACTCCAACCGAAGAAAATGAATCGGTATTTGTACGGATTAAAAACGGTTTTGGCAAGACCATATATGATATAAGTGAGGGATTTAAGAACTTTGTAGTCTGGTTTGCTGTAAATCTTCCTTATCTGATTATTTGGGCTGTTGTCATAACTATGGGTGTTATTATATTTAGAAAGGTTTATAAAAAATATTCAAATAATTATAAAAGAAAGATACAGACAATCGCAGAAGGGGAAGTAATACAGGAATCCACTGATTTATAAAACTTCTGATTAAGGTTTTCTGTCGTCCGGAAGATTATAATTGGTTTTAATCGGATATTTTATATTAATAATAACGTTTAAAAAATAAAAGGTCGATTTTCCCCACCCGAAACGACTGGAAATATATGGTATACCATGATAGGATAAATACACCATATATTAAAAGTCATTCGGGTGGGGTTTCTTTATGAAACAGCTTGTTTTATTGCTGGTCATACTGACAATTAAAATATTGACACCGATGGAAGCTCTGGATATTGTTAAGGAGGAGTACGCTTCGAATTTTACCAAAGTCTTTTTATCCGAGGATACAACCGATTATTATTATAAATTGGATGGGGCAGACTATTACCTGACATATGAGGAAACAGATGAAACAAGCGGACATTATCTTTTTCGTCTTTATGAATTTGTTGTGGATGATCCTGATACAGGTATAGGC
>CAZIHC010000044.1:0-11800 GCA_964538605.1 uncultured Herbinix sp.
TTATGACACCTATCACATAACATAGGAGTTACCCCCTTTCAAACTCTTTAAAAATCTCATCAACTACTTCATACACTTCCTGACAGCTTAAATTTTTGCATATGGCTTTGGCAATACTTACCCTTAGTTCTTCTTTCAGGTTCTCTCTTACTTTCATTTTGTTGATATCAATAGCAACTACCGCCCCTTTTCTGCGATCAAGCTTTATATATCCCTCCTGCCTAAGTATAGAGTATGCTTTATTGACCGTATGCATATTAATTCCTATATACTCAGCCAGTTCTCTGACTGAAGGAAGATTATCACCTTCCTGGAACTGAGAGGTTGCAATGCCATATATGATCTGATTTATTAACTGTACGTAAAGAGCTTCATCACTATTGAAATCAATCTTCATGTGCATTGTATACACCTCTTATATATTTATTTTATGTTACTGTGTTTCCAAGAAACACAACTTATATAGTTATATCTGTTATATATATAATATAACAGCCAACTTGTTTTGTCAACATTATTTACGTTTTTTATCTTTTGCTACCCTTGTTTTTATATAAAGACGGATTGATATAAGCATCAGTAAAACACAAAGGGTACTTAGAAGAGCTATGATTATAGCCGCTTTATTTAAATTTGAACGATATTTCTCCAATGTTTTGTCATCCTCGTCCAAATCATTTCCTGGCAATTGAACAGTAACCTGCTCGTCCACATAGCGCTGCATGGTTCTTTCTACTTTATCATAGCGGTAGAAGTTTGCCTCACCCAGTTCATTTTCCGCATAAATCAACAGAAAATCACTGTCCAATTGCGGCGCATATACGTCTATCGAAATACCGGATATGATAGTCCTGGTCTTTGTATATCCTTCCGGTATCTTGACATTTTCACCGGGTTCTACCAGTTTATATTTTCCCCCATATACGGCAAAAATCTCATTGTCTATACGTACCAGTTCAAATTTTCCGTGTTTTTCATCCGGTTTAATCGGATCTATATTAAGTTTGTCTTCCGGAGCGCTCTCTTTGGTGGCTTGTATTGTATATTCTTTTTTATTTCCGGCTTCGGCCGTAACGGTAACGGTAACTTTATTCTCTCCTTCTTTTAAAGATTCATTACCTGATATGCGAACTGTTGCATTTTCATCTTCCGGGAGAGCTGAGATAATCAGATTTTTCGTTTCATGTCCTACGATAGTACTGTACTCATATACATCTTTGCTAAAATCCGGGTTTAATTCACCCGGACCTATTTTTAATGAAGCAAGGTATGCATTATCCGAGGCAGTTTGTGCTGCTTTTACTTCCAGTTCGAGAATATTGCTGGATATTGACATGGGAAGACCTGTTTCACTGTCGTAAACCATAACCGAACCGGTAAAATCAATTTCACATCTGCCCACTTTAAGAGCTGTAAATTCAAGAACATATTTCCTGCTTTCAGCCTCTTCGGAAATATTAATATCGGATATCCGTAAGAAACCGCTGCCTCCTGTTATAAATGATACACCGCTTTTATATTCCAGTATATCATCATCGTAAACTAAGTTTGCTTCAACATCTCCGAACATTGTGTCCGAACTGATATATATAAACACATATACGGTATCACCGACTGTTACAGGATTTTTGTCGGCAGATATCTCTATATTGGCACTGGCTGCTTTTACTGTTTTCAAATTTAAAAATCCCGTTATTATAAAAAGCAGACAGAATACTGCAACTTTTAACTTTCCTCTTTTCATTACTTTTCCCCCTTTTAGATAATAATAACACAACGTTTTCAAGAAACAATATATTTATTGATTTTTTAATTTATCCTTAATAAAGCCAAACTCCGGCCGGAAGGCTTTCCTTCCCGGCCGGAGTGTTCAAAATTCCTTTATCCCAGCCTTTCATATTAAGAGGCTGACTTGCCTAAATAACCACGGTTAATGCCTCCGGCAAGAAATGTCTTCTAGCTTATTGAGGCGTATTATTCTCTTATAATATATACGATATAGTTGGCTATATCACCATTTTCTGCAATTACCTGTATTACAATCTCATTATTTCCTACATTGAGATTATAATATCCGGTTCCAAATACGGTCGCCTTTTTGCTTACCGTTGTGGCCTTAATCTCTACCGTTTCAACCTCATTTCCTACCATCAGATAGTAATTGTATACTGTCTGATCAAAGGTAGGTGTAATCGTAAGCTCCTTGCCGTTTATATCAAGAACTTTCAGACTCTTTAATCTGTTATTCGGGTTAAACTTTGTAGTAGGTCTCGGACAAGGGTTTTCAGGCATGTTCAAATAGACCGGTATCGAAAAAACAATGGGAGTATCCGACATATTTTTATATGCGGTCGCCATTTTTTTCGATTCCGCATACGGAGCTTCGACATTGGTCATATACTGATGCGAATATGTCGAAACCGGCGTTACGTTAAACTTTTGCAGATATATCGTATCCTGTCCCCTGTTTATATAGGTACTTCCGATGTAATATGCCCCTCCTACTATAGATCTGTAGGGGCTTGTCCATGGAATAAGATATTTTTCGTTATTGGCCTTATTCTTTGTTCCGTTCTTTGCGAAATTAAGGCCGTTGGCAATCGCTCCGCCTCCCGGACTGTCATTTGCACCTATATTGTAAAAGTTATAATATCCCTCATAGCCTTTATAATTGCCGGTTACACTGCCGCTTAAGGTTGTGGTCCCTGTGACAACCTCCTGTTTGACTCTTGATGCCAAATGATACGGACTTACACCCGAATATTCGGCTGCTTTCATAAATGTTTCTGCATAAGTTATGGTTTTGGTTTTACCGTTATCATCTACATACTCATAGGACTTCTTATATAATGCAGTTCCGGCAAGAATATTTTCGACCCCCTGCACATTTTGATATTTGCTCTGATAAGTCAACAGTTCAAATTGGAATATTCCCTCTTCCGTAAGGAAATTCCTGGGGTCCATGTAATATTCAATAGCTTCCCGTGAAGCCGTAACCCAATATGAACCGTCAAATACAATAAACTTATCGGTCTTCCAGTCATATGCTCCATTTGCAAAGGACAGCCATTCCACACTTCTTGTATTGGGTATTGTGTTCTTTCCCGGAATACTTTCATTATCAATTACCGTATTCCAGTCAAGACCGGTATGGTATGCCTTAAATATCCAATTAGGATGAAGAACATGAAGCTTTCTTAAGGCATCCTTGTAGCTTTCAGGAAAGCCTTCTGCGATAAGCATTTCCTCAAAAGTCATATTATCATATACATCTGATGAAGGAGTTGGTGTCGGGGTCGGTGTTGTCCCGGTTTCTTCAGGCGGGGTAACCGGAGTATCGGTCAGTTTCCAACTGGCATCCGGCGGAAGCTGTGATCCGACATATATATACTCTGCTTTTACATGACCACTGACAATTCCGTTATAAGTAATATTGTACCATACTTCTCCGTTTACGCTTACGGCATTGTTTATCCTAACTTTGTCCCCGCTTAACAGTAAAACAGGTTTGCCGTTTGTATCATACAAGAAATTATCATATGCCAACTTGTTTTCATATACATTTAAATATATTGTATTGCAAACATAACCGTCAACCGGCCCTGATATATACGAATATACCGTATTATTCCTAATTTCAAGAAGCTTTTGCGGTTGCGGAGTCGGTGTCGGCGTAACACTCGGAACCGGTGTAGGTGTAGGACTCGGGGTCGGGCTTGGTGTTACATCCTGAGTCGGAGTTGGTGCCGGACTTGGAGTCGGAGTGGGCTTAGTACTTGGTGTTGGTGTAGGACTTGGTGTCGGTTTCGGAGTTGGTGTCGGTTTCGGAATTGGTGTCGGGGTCGGTGTAGGAGTAGGTGTAGGTGTTACCTGTGCAGACTCTACTCTGAAACCTATTTGATAGGCCGGCGCATACCCTTCATATTTAACGTCACTTACCGTAAATGATATCTTATACCATTTTGCTCCCGAGACAACCGCTTGATCTATAATGCTTACTTTCTTATCTTTTTTTATAGATACTATGTTTCCTTTTTTATCTTTAACATAAGCAGATTTATCATTGGCAGTCTGACGAACGTTAATTTTTGACGCCGTTACTATAGCTTTTATACTTTTATTAATTTTTAAATTAATATATTGGCTGGATACATAACCTAATTTTGCGGAAGAGTTATTGGGCATTTCTATGATGTACCATTTCGTAGTTGTACTGTCCTCCAAAGCCTCACCGACAATTGAAACAGTACTGTTCATGCTTAAAGAACCTAAAGCTGTAAACCTGGTTCCCGGACCGCTCCTTATATTTAATGATTTGGCAGTTACGACTCCTTCGTACTTGTATCCGCCAAGTGTTGCATTGCCGCTTCCTGATGTCGGAGCCGGAGTCGGGGTTGGCTTTGGAGTAGGAGTAGGTGTCGGAGTCGGGGTCGGTGTCGGTGCCGGACTGTCTTTTACCTTTACATAATCGCTATGTACATAACCTTTAACGGTTTTTCCGCTAAATTTAAGAGATACATAATACCATTCCCCTTCTTCCTTAAGAATTGTTACAGTTTCATCCTTTCGCAAATAAACATATGTACCGTCCGGTAACTGTGCTTTTGAAGCCGTTAAGGAGGGTTCGGTTCTGACATTTAATGTGCCGGCCGTAACCGTACCCTCTTTTGTAGCCGCAACTGTTGATCTAGTTATCGGACCAGGTATCAATACCGCAAAGCAAAGTATAAAAACTATCAATTTATGATAAAGCCGCTTATTCATCAATTACTCCTTTCACAAAATCACGTCCGATATGTCTGTCGATTTTACTGGATTATAATAAAAAACAGTTATGGCACTTCTGTGGCATTTATTGTGATTCATGTAACTTGTTGTAAGATAAGGTAGGTTTTATAATAAATTACAAATTATGTAAAGGTTTTCAGATGTCAAACGCCGTAAAAATCGAGTGTCATAGGGCATTTTCAAACACCATAAATTCTTAATAAGACAGCATAACGAATGCTTCGATTTCAATGCATAAGAGGCTCTAACCATCTGATTATTTTGTGCAAAACTGGCTCATCGAACAGATAACTCGCTTCGCTCAGACAAATCTGTTCGATGAGCCGACACAAATAATCAGATGATAAAGAGCCTCTAATGCATTTCAATAAGCGCATTTGTTATATCTGTCTTATGGAGATTAATTGCTTGAGTGTTTTGATAGCCTTATGACACTCGATTTTATAAATTCTCAACTACCTTACCGATATCTCTTCTCATATATTTATTTTTGAAATATATCTTGTCGGCGGCTTCGTATGCTTTTTTTCTGGCCTCTTTTAGGTCTTTTCCTATGGCGGTTACCCCCAAAACCCTGCCGCCGTTTGTTAAAATCTTTCCGTTCTCCGTTTTTGTAGCCGCATGAAATACTATATAATCATCTTTTCCGCCAAAACTCTCAAGGCCTTGAATTTCATATCCCTTCTCATATTTGTCCGGATAACCTTCCGAAGCCAATATAACGCATACGGCTGCATTATCTTCAAACGAAAGCTCAATCTCATCAAGTCGTCCTTCAATACAGGCTTCGCATACTTCAACCAAATCATTTTTCAGCCTCGGAAGAACCACCTGAGCTTCCGGATCCCCAAAACGGGCATTAAACTCAAGGACCTTGGGGCCATCCTCAGTTAGCATTAGGCCCACGAAGAGTATTCCTACAAAATCCCTGCCTTCTGCTTTCATGGCATCTATGACCGGCTGATATATATGTTTTCTGCAATAATCATCTGTTTCTTTCGTATAAAACGGACTGGGAGATAAAGTGCCCATGCCTCCGGTATTGGGCCCTTTGTCATCATCATATATCCTCTTATGATCCTGAGCACTGGTCATAGGTAAAATATGTGTTCCGTCACAAAAAGCAAGTACGGAAACTTCCGGTCCGGTTATGTAGTCTTCAACTACAATCCTGTTTCCTGCACTGCCGAACTTTTTGTCTTCCATAATTGTCTTTACGCCCCAAACTGCCTCATCATAATTATTGCAGATTAAAACCCCTTTACCTAAGGCAAGCCCGTCAGCCTTAAGAACTACCGGAAACTTACATGTCTTTAAATATGCCACAGCTTTCTCTGCAGAATCAAAGGTTTCAAAAGCTGCTGTGGGTATATTATATTTTTTCATCAACTTTTTTGCAAAAACTTTTGAACTTTCGATAATGGCAGCGTTTTTTCTGGGCCCAAATATACGCAAACCCTTATTTTCAAAAACATCTACCACTCCCTCAGCCAGGGGATCATCAGGTCCGACTATAGTCAAATCAATCCTGTTTTTTAAGGCAAAATCAGCCAAAGCCTCATGAGCATTTACCGGAATGTCAACACACTGTGCATATTCGCTTATACCTGCATTGCCCGTAGCGCAGTATATCTTGTCTACTTTAGAGCTTTTTTTTACCTTCCATACTATGGCATGTTCTCTGCCGCCAGAGCCTATAACCAACACTTTCATAACTATTTACCTCCGCCAGCTGCTGTTTTCGGGTTTTAATTATAAGTCAGTAAAAAACAGATAATATCAGTTTTATCTATATGCTTTATATGTTTCTGTTTATTTTATAATTTATAATATTCTTCATCTCATTACAGCATTATCATATATGTTTGTATAACTATGATATACTTTCTATTTATCCTGATTTTCTATAATTACTTTATCACCTGTTAATTTTAGCCTGCCCTGTGAATACAGCCTTACCGCTTCGGGAAGTATCTCCCACTCGGCCAGTTGCATAACTCTTTTTTGCAGGCTTTCAGGTGTGTCATCATCAAAAACCGGAACCGCCTTCTGAAGGATTATCGGTCCTGTGTCAGTACCCTCATCTACAAAATGGACCGTCGCACCCGTTATCTTTACGCCCCGGGCCAAAGCCGCCTCATGAACCTTCAGGCCGTAAAAACCTTTTCCGCAAAAGGACGGGATTAAAGAAGGATGTACATTTATAATTCTGTTTTTATAATGCTTTACTATCTTTTCAGGCAGTATCAATAAAAAGCCGGCAAGCACTATAAGATCAACCTGATAACTTGTAAGTAAGTTATAAAAAGCTTCTTCAAACTGTTGAGAATTCTCGTAATCCTTTTTTTCTATCACTGCACAGGGTATATTATGGGAAATGGCTCTTTTTAAGGCATAAGCATTTCTGTTGCTGCTTATAACAACTTCTATCGACACATCAGGCAGTCTGCCCTGATTTATTTGGTCTATCAAAGCCTGCAAATTGGTTCCCCCGCCTGATACCAATACGGCCAGTTTCAGCATATGCTTACACCTCTGGTTTCTTTGCGAACTTCTCCTATTATGTATGCCTTTTCCCCGTTTTTATTAATTACTGAAAGTGTCATGTCGGCCTGATTAGGCTCCACGGCAATAACCATACCGATGCCCATATTGAAGGTGTTATACATTACATCGTCAGGAATATCTCCATCTTTCTTTAACATATAAAAAATAGGAGGAACCTCATAACTGTTTTTAAAAACATATGCCCGCATTTCATCCGGAAGCATTCTGGGTATATTTTCATAAAAGCCGCCGCCGGTTATATGGCTGCAGGCTTTTATCCTTATACCTTCATTTTTTAAAGCCCGCAAAATCCCCACATATATTTTCGTTGGAGTAAGCAAAGCTTCCCCTAGAGTCATGCCCAAAGCCTCATAATATGTATCAAGCGTTTCCCTATTCATTTTGAATACCCGGCGAACCAGTGAATAACCGTTGCTGTGAATGCCCGAGGAAGCAATACCAATAAGTACGTCTTTCTCTCTAATATCTTGTCCAGTAATCATGTCTTTCTGATCTACAATACCTACAGCAAACCCCGCCAAATCATATTCATCTTCGGGATAAAATCCCGGCATTTCAGCCGTTTCGCCACCTATCAATGCGGCATTTGCCTGCCTGCAGCCTTCCGCCACGCCTTTAACTATATCGGCTATTTTTGCCGGCTCATTTTTTCCGCAGGCTATATAATCCAGGAAAAATAAAGGTTCCGCTCCGCAGCAGGCTATATCATTGACGCACATGGCCACACAATCTATACCGACGGTATCATGTTTATCCATAATAAATGCTATCTTTAACTTTGTCCCGACACCGTCGGTTCCCGAAACTAAAATCGGATGTTCCATACGTACGAACGGTTTTATGGAGAAAGTCCCTGAAAAACCTCCGATATCGGATAAAACTTCACTTCTCAGAGTTTTGCTGATATGTTCTTTCATTAATTCCACTGCTTTGTAGCCGGCTTCTATATCTACTCCTGCCTGTTTATAATCCATGATTACCTCCCACATTTTTCTTCCTGTCAACATTCTAGCATACCTAAAGTAATCTTTCAGCAGAATTATTCTTATGGTTTTTATTAGCCGCACTAATAAAATCAATTTATATATAAGTTATTATTATAATGGTGTTTATAGTTTTTCAAACTGTTTTACACCCTTACCGGTCAATACTTTATAAAGTACTATATTAAGAATCCATATAAGGCAAATGTATGATAAAATACCAGTACGGAAGTTTCGGGTAGCCGTAATCAGTCCGTACTGGACGGCTACAAGTCCTATACAGGAAAATATTGAAATCATGGATGCGGTACTTTGCTTTACTACAACCGTTTCGTTTGACCATGTCAGATTGGGAAAGCTTAAGTTTATTACCAAACCGAAGGCCGGAACAAACAGGGCAAAAGATACAACCAATAGTAACACTAGAAGTTCGTCAACAAAAGAAAACCTAAGAATTATTCCTATTATTAACGAAGCCAAAACAGACGGAGAAAGGATAGTCAAATTCACCAATATTTTTGAGGCAAAAATAGTTCTTGCAGATACCGGTACGCTTTTTATAATCCACAAATTTTTACCTTCCATGGAAACAGATGCCATAGTGGTACAGGATGTTGCCATGCAAAATAAAATCATTATTGGCACAAGTTCCTTCATCGCTACTTCAACCTGCACATCTCCCAGCAAATCGTACAGATCAATAAAAGGTAAGCAAACGGTTAAAATCAATAGTAAAGCCATCCCAAAGCCGGTGTTAAGTACGTAGACAGGAGATGAAAAATAACGTTTAAACTCCTTTTTATACAAAGCCATAAGAGGAGATGAAATTTTTAAATCCTTTATTTTGTAACCGGCCTTATATCTTCCTGTCATTATTTCGGTGTTTATTTTAACAAATACCTTTCCTACCCCCCAGGAAAAAAGCATGAATGCAATTATGGAAAAAGCCGCAAAAATAACCATGGCCAAGAAGTCCGCCTGTATAACTGCCCTGGAATAAAGTCCGGCCAGCGGATAAACCGCATTTATCCGATCCGCCATAGCCTTGCCGGCTTCGGCCAGAGCTTCCTTGGTATCCAGCGAAAAGGGCATAAACATCCAGGCAAGTACAAGAACAAAAACCAGCACTATATATATTATATTGCTGTATTTTAAACGCATGGATATAAAGGACAGTATTGTGCCCAGAACAGATGCTATTATAATAGGGATCAGTGGTATAAAAAATACAGCAAGAAAATTCAATAAATAAAATACAAGTCCCGGCTTTTCCAATATTCCATATGCTAAAGTCACAGCCCCCATTGTTAAAAATACGAATACAAAATTTAATAAATATAAAAGCATGAGCCTGCTGGCGACTATTTTGCCGTTGCTTACAGGCATAGACATAACTAAATCAAAGTCTTTAAATCCGAATAAAGTTCCTTTAACCTTGTATAACGTGGTTAACAGTACCATGATACACGCAGCAACCATAAACAGAGAGGGTAAAACTTCAATGCTGTCATACGCTTTTAGACTGCTTCCAATAAAGAGCGCGTAAAAACAGAGAGTTCCCCCTAAAAATACGATTAAAATTGCCAACCCTGCATAGATGGCTTTGACTTTTTTCTTTTTGAAATCTCCGACGGAAAACATACTTGCCAGCATTCCCCATATCTGCACGCCTACAAGTCTGATAACCTTCTTCATATCAACACCGCACCTTTCTATGGTTGCTTTGCTTCCACAAGCTCCATAAACACATCTTCCAGACTTGAATCTCCTGTGACCTCCTGTGTAGGACCATAAGCCACAAGTTTACCGTTTTTGATAATACCTATTCTATTACAAAGTTTTTCTGCCACTTCCAGGACATGAGTCGAGAAAAATATGGCACTGCCGTTCTTGCACATCTGCGCCATAATACCTTTTAATGTATGGGCGGCCTTTGGATCAAGTCCCACAAAGGGTTCATCCAGTACTAAAAGTTTAGGATTGTGAATCAGGGCAGATATGATTGCCAACTTTTGCTTCATACCGTGAGAATATGATGATATACTGTCTCCCAAATTGGAAGTGAGTTCAAACGCATCCGCATATTTTTCTATTAAGTGTCTTCGGTCGGATTTTTCAATTTCGTAAATATCCCCGATAAAGTTCAGATATGCGATACCGGTCAGATGCTCATATAAATCCGGATTGTCGGGAATATATGCCGTTACCTTCTTGCAATATACGGGGTCCCTCTTAATGGAAACCCCGTCTATAAGAATATCTCCTTCATCAAAATTAAGCACTCCTGCAATAGAACGGATTGTAGTTGTTTTCCCTGCTCCGTTATGGCCTATAAAGCCGAAAATATCCCCGCTGTTAACCTCCAGATTTAATCCGTCAACAGCTCTTTTTCCTCCTTTATATGTTTTTGAGAAGTTAACGATTCTTAACATGGCACCCTCCACAATTGATAATTAATAGTTTTATTTGCTCTGATTGGCATCAAATGCTTCGTTTAAAAGCTCCGTTCCCTGTAGCACAAACCTGGAATCTTTGATAATAGGTATAACAGTTCCGTCATATAAGACCGCAGATATTTCGGCAATCTCATCATAAGGCAAGGTTATATCGGTATGGCAGTTATAATACGCTTTGCTGATATCGGTTTTTCTTAGCAACGAAATTTCATTGTCTCTTGCTATAATTTCCTTGCCGTCCGGGTTATATACCTTCAGATCCTCTCTGAATGAATAGCAGGTATCCCCGACAGCAAAATGGGGTCCGGTTTTTTCCGCTATCAAAATAGGAAGTTTGGGTGCAATATCATATTTTCTTCCCATCATATAGGCTGTAGTGTTTGTCCCGATGGCAAATTCACCGAGTGGCAGGGTATCATGATTATATAACAGATTTTCTTTTATAAAACTCTTGTTTTTTTCTTCGTCTTCATAATTTTTGCAGGAGTAATCAACGATTTTGCCATCTTCAAATTTTAACACCAATTCATGGTATGCCAAATCATTAAGGTATACCAAGGGAACATGTAAAATACCGTTTGTGCCTTTAAGCATAGGTGAAGTAAACACCTCACCCACCGGTATATTTACGTCAGCCACACAGTTTTCAAAATTCGTTTCTTTATCCGGATCATTAAGGGGATGAAGCTTCACCCTCATATCGGTACGGTTTTTCCCTTTTCCTAGTATTCTTACATAATCACCCTTATCCAGCACATCTATTATCTTCTGTTGAATGTTTTTGTAAGTCTCATTATCCAGAGTGTTAACCTTCACGGTTTCGGCAAAAATTGCCTCAAAATCATCCCCTATTTCAGGCATGGGATAAGATATGATTGTAAAGGATGTTTCATCCAATTTTAAATATTCCTTTAAAAGCAGTTTTTCGTCATTATTATAATGAGTAATAAGCTTTTGCTGAACCTTACTTAGTTTTACCGCCTCCGCCTTATTTTCCGGCGAAAA
>CAZIHC010000045.1:0-11335 GCA_964538605.1 uncultured Herbinix sp.
AAATAATTTTATTTTTGTTAAAAAATCTACTTTAAATATTTTATTATTTTTTGTAATGTGATATAATAATGAATTGACGAATAAAAACAATAATTGAGTGTAAGCAATTGCTGCCTCAATTTTGTTTGTATTAAATATAAGGAGGACATTTCAATGGCAAGGAAAATGAAAACAATGGATGGTAATACTGCAGCGGCCCACGTGTCATATGCGTTCACTGAAGTTGCAGCTATCTATCCTATTACCCCTAGCTCAGTTATGGCCGAAGTGACTGACGTATGGTCAGCACAAGGAAGAAAGAACATTTTCGGGCAAGAGGTTAAAGTTGTTGAGATGCAGTCTGAAGCAGGTGCGGCAGGTACCGTTCACGGTTCATTGGCAGCCGGAGCATTAACCACCACCTTTACCGCATCACAGGGTTTATTATTGATGATACCTAATCTTTATAAAATCGCCGGTGAGTTGCTTCCGGGTGTATTTCATGTATCTGCAAGGGCTGTAGCCAGCCATGCATTATCCATATTCGGTGATCATTCCGACGTATATGCATGCCGCCAGACCGGTGTTGCTATGCTTTGCAGCAGCAACCCTCAGGAAGTTATGGATCTGGGTGCGGTTGCACATATGTCAGCTATTAAAGGAAGAGTTCCTTTCCTGCATTTCTTTGATGGCTTCAGAACATCTCACGAAATTCAAAAGATTGAAGTATGGGATTATGAAGACCTGAAAGAAATGGTTGATATGGATGCTGTAGACGAATTCCGTCGCAGAGCATTAAATCCTGAACGTCCTGTACTTCGTGGTTCTGCTCAGAACCCTGATGTATTCTTCCAGGCAAGAGAAGCTTGCAATACATATTATCAGGCAGTTCCTGCAATTGTTGAAGAGTACATGAATAAGGTTAACGCCAAGATCGGCACAAATTATAAACTCTTTAATTACTATGGTGCAGAAGATGCTGAGCATGTTATCATCGCCATGGGTTCCGTAACCGATACTATTGAGGAAACCATTGATTATCTGACTGCACAGGGACAAAAAGTAGGTCTTATAAAAGTTCGCTTATACAGACCTTTCAGTGCAGAACATCTTCTTGCTGCAATTCCTTCAACAGTTAAGAAGATTACCGTACTGGACAGAACAAAAGAGCCCGGTTCTATTGGTGAGCCTTTATATCTGGATGTTGTTACAGCTCTTAAGGGCACAAAATTTGAGGATGTTCCTGTATTTAACGGCCGCTACGGTCTCGGATCAAAGGATACAACTCCTGCTCAGATTATCGCTGTTTACAACAATGACGAAAAGAAGACATTTACAATCGGTATTAAAGACGATGTTACCAATCTGTCCCTTGACTATGAGAATATTTCCTACACATCACCTAAAGGGGCAATCAGCTGCAAATTCTGGGGTCTGGGATCTGACGGTACCGTCGGTGCCAACAAGAACACCATCAAGATCATCGGTGACCATACCGATATGTATGCCCAGGCTTACTTTGAATATGACTCAAAGAAATCCGGCGGCGTAACCATATCTCACTTAAGATTTGGTAAGAAGCCTATTAAGTCTACATATTTGGTATCAAAGGCTGACTTTGTTGCATGCCATAACCCTTCATACGTAAGAAAATACAATATGGTTCAGGAACTTAAAGACGGCGGGACCTTCTTACTGAACTGCGGCTGGGATATGGAGGAACTTGAAAAACACCTTCCCGGTCAGGTAAAACGTTATTTGGCCGAGCATAATATAAGGTTCTATACCATTGACGGTATAAAAATTGGTAAAGAAATCGGTCTTGGCGGCCGTATCAATACAATTTTACAGGCAGCATTCTTCAAGCTGGCAAATATTATCCCTGTAGAAGATGCCGTAAAATACATGAAAGATGCCGCAACAGCTACTTACGGCAAGAAAGGTGAAGCAGTTGTAGCCATGAACCATGCCGCAATTGACCGCGGTATTGCCGATGTGAAGGAAGTTAAGGTTCCTGAGCACTGGAAGAATGCTACTGATGAAGAGCTTCATACCAAGGTTACTGAAGGCCGTAAAGATGTTGTTGATTTCGTAAACGATATTCTGATTCCTGTAAATGCTCAACGCGGTAATGAGCTTCCTGTATCCAAGTTCGTAGAACGTGCAGACGGAACACTGCCTCAGGGTACTTCCGCATATGAAAAACGCGGTATTGCAGTAGATGTTCCTACCTGGATTCCTGAAAATTGTATCCAGTGTAACTTCTGCTCATATGTATGTCCTCATGCGGTAATCCGTCCTGTGGCTATGACCAAGGATGAGGCTGCAAATGCTCCTGAAGGTATGAAGAAGACCGCTATGACAGGTATGCCTGATATGGAATTTTCCATAACCATATCCGTACTTGACTGTACCGGCTGCGGCTCCTGTGCTAACGTATGTCCGGGCAGAAAGGGCGAAAAGGCACTGGTTATGAAGCCTCTGGAAGAAAACCTGCATGAGCAGAAGAACTTCGACTACGGCTTCTCACTTCCTGAGAAACCTGAAGTTAACGAGAAGTTCAAAGAAAATACGGTTAAAGGCAGCCAGTTCAAACAACCTCTCCTTGAGTTCTCAGGCGCTTGCGCAGGCTGCGGCGAGACTCCGTATGCTAAGCTGGTAACTCAGCTGTTCGGAGAGAGAATGTTCATTGCCAATGCAACCGGATGTTCTTCAATCTGGGGCGGCTCCATGCCTTCCACACCGTATACCGTATCCAAGAACGGAAGAGGTCCTGTTTGGGCTAACTCCCTGTTCGAGGACAACGCAGAGTACGGTTATGGTATGATGCTTGCTCAAAAGACTATAAGAGAAAGATTAAAAGGTAAAGTAGAAGCTCTGCTTGCCAATACCGACAATGAAGAATTGAAGGCAGCGGCTCAAAGATACCTTGATACATACAATAACGGTAAAGAAAACTCCCAGGCTACATCTGCCCTTATCAGAGCTATGGAAGCTTGCGGATGTGAAGCTTGTCAGGAAATCTTAAAAGACAAAGAGTACCTGTCCAAGAAATCTCACTGGATATTCGGCGGTGACGGCTGGGCTTACGATATCGGATTTGGCGGACTGGATCATGTTCTGGCAAGCGGAGAAGATGTCAACATTCTGGTATTCGATACAGAAGTATATTCCAATACCGGCGGACAATCTTCAAAGGCTACTCCTACCGGCGCAATCGCTCAATTTGCTGCAGCAGGTAAGGAAGTAAGAAAGAAAGATCTGGCTCAGATTGCTATGAGCTACGGTTATGTATATGTTGCTCAGGTAGCTATGGGTGCAGATTATAACCAGACTCTTAAAGCCTTTATCGAAGCTGAAAGCTACAACGGACCTTCATTAATCATCGCATATGCTCCTTGTATCAACCATGGTATCAAGGGCGGTATGGGTACTTCACAGACCGTTGAGAAGAATGCCGTACTTTCAGGATACTGGAATATCTTCCGCTACGATCCTCGTCTGATCGCAGAAGGCAAGAATCCGTTCATGCTGGATTGCAAGGCTCCTTCACAAAGCTATCAGGAATTCTTAAAGAACGAGGTACGTTTCAGTGCCCTTATGCGTCAGAATCCTGAAAGAGCAGAAGAGCTGTTTGCTGCAGCTGAAAAACAAGCCCTGAATAAGTATGAGCATCTTAAGAGGCTGGAAGCTTTGTATTCCGTAAATCAGGGTGAATAATATTAAAAAATAATATTATAATACCATAATATATTATTTAAAGGCAGTTTCAGACAGTTGAAACTGCCTTTAATTTTACAGAGAAGCCCCATTTGTAAATTCTTTGGGATTAATTTTACTTGCTATTTAAATATTATTTAAAACTATAATGCATTGTTCCCGATAATTTTTCGTGATAAAATCTTTTAATGATAATCTGATTTTATGGCTGGAGAAAGGATATACATTATGCAGGAAAGACAAATAGAAATACTGATTATGACGGATCTTTACTTTAACATAAATGATGAACAGATTAATCTGGTTAAAGATACAGCCCAAAATGCAGTAGTTACGGTGGTGCCAAATAAAGGCGCGACTGATGAAATGATTGCTAAAGCTGAAATTATATTCGGTTCACCGAAACCTTCTAAGCTTATGCTGGCTCAAAACTTAAAATGGCTTCAGTTACCCAGTGCCGGTGCCGACAGATATGTAAATAAAAGTTTATACATGAATAAGAACGTAATTTTAACCAACAGCAGCGGCGTATATGGAATCCCCATAGCCGAGCATGTACTTGCAATGATTTTATCCTTTAACCGTAACCTGCATGAGTACTCCCTGCTAAAAAAAGAAAAGAAATGGCACATAATTTCCGAAACCAGAGAATTTTACGGCTCAACCGTTGGTGTAATAGGCCTTGGGGATATAGGCCATGAGGTGACAAAAAGAGCAAAAGCTTTGGGAGCCAGGGTTCTTGCGGTAAAGAGAAATCTATCAGAAAAACCTTATTATGTAGATGAACTGTACACTACCGAAAATATATATGAGGTGTTAAAGCAATCGGATTATATTGTTTTAACCCTGCCGTCTACGGACAAAACCAGGGGAATTATATCGGAAGAAAGCCTAAAAATAATGAAACCCAATGCATTTTTGGTTAATGTAGGCCGAGGGGACTTAATTGATCAGGAAGCATTAATAAAAGCGTTAGAAAATAAGTGGATTGCAGGTGCCGGACTGGATGTAATGACCCCTGAACCATTGCCCCAGGACAGCCCTTTATGGGAGATGCCCAATGTTATGATAACCCAGCACAGCTCCGGCTTGTCAAAGGTAAATGACGAAAGACGGATGAAGATATTTATTGAGAATTTGAAAAGATATCTTAAAAACGAAAAAATGATTAACACGGTAGATTTTAATGAGGGTTATTAATATAATTTTGAATATTTATTGATAATATAAAAGTGATTCTTGAAACGATGTCAGCTTATATTTCGTCTAAATATCAGGAAAATATTTTAAAACTAAGGATGTTCATAAGATATCCTTAAATAAAAAGGAGGATTTATATGAGAAAAATAGCTTCTGTTATTTTCTTGGCAATTATGTTTGGCATCGTTTTAAGCGGGTGTTCAAAGAGTACAACTTTAGTTACTGATAAAGATGAAACCGATAATGAATATCAGGTTTTTGAAGCGGATGTCATAGATTCGGGAGAAAGATTGCTGGTATCTCCCGATGATGACAGTACGGAATATAAATCTGCCGATAAAATATCCGTAGGACTGTCAAAGGTCGAAGAAATGCCTGAGTCTGTTAAACCGGGAGACAGGATTAAAATATTCTATGACGGTATTATAGCAGAATCTTATCCTGCCCAAATATCCGCAGACAAGATAAAAATAATTGGACATAATCATATAATTGACGGGTTCTTTTTTATGATAGATGATATCTATCACGATGATCCGGGTTTAAACGGAGATATTACTATGATAGCTTTTGATTTCGGAAATACAGATCTGTTATCAAAAGCCGAAATAGAAACCCTCTTGGCTATGGCAAAAAAGGAATACGGACTGGAAATTATTCAGGGGACATTTGATGAATTGGCCGAGCAGGGATTTATTGACAAGAAAAAGTTGTATTTTGAAACAGGAGTCCTGATTGAATTTAAAGATATTGAAATAGACAGGAGCAAAAACAAAATTTCCTGTTCCATCAGCAAATGGAGAAGCGGATTGGGAGCAATCGGATGGGACGCAAAGGCCAAATTGGATGACGGCAAGTGGAAACTTGAAAGAGAAAAAGTATGGAAAAGTTGAGGTAAAACGATATGGAAAATTTCAATTGCATAATCGTTTTAAATAAGGAAAGAGACCGTTTATTGTTTTGCAAAAGAATGAACGATCCATATAAAGGCCTATATAATTTCGTAGGCGGCAAAATAGAAGAAGGGGAAGATCCCCTTCATGCCGCCTATCGTGAATTATATGAGGAAACCGGTATAACTGAAAAAGATATAACGTTGCATCCTTTTATGGATTATGTCTGGCATTTTCAGCAGATAAGGATGGAAGTGTATGTCGGTGTACTTAAAAACGAGGTAGAACTTCGCAACGAAAAGCATCCTCTTTACTGGCTGGATATGTCGCAGGATTTTTTTGATATGAAGGTTTTTGCGGGTGAGGGTAATATAGGCCATATGATTGAAATTCTAAAAATGACACAAATACCCGGATAAAATTGTCAGTCATCAGAATTACACAAATTATTATCTGTCTCCAAAAACTGTCCGGTTTTGCCCATATGGTAGGCAAGCCGGATAATTTCTTTTTCTTCCTTAGTCATTTCTCTTTTAAACATTTTTTCAAACTGGGCAATAAGCTTTGAGAAATTCAAAACCTTCCTGGGTTGTCTTTCCGGTTTTTCTCCCTCCGGTTTTTCTTTTGCCGGTATATACAGATCCGGCTTTATTGAGGAATGAAATATTTTCCTGAAAATTTCTGCAGTATACATAGCATCATGCAGAGCGTCATGGAAAGTTGAGTTTATTTCTATGCCCAAAGCTTCGGCACAGAATTTAAGGTTAAGCAGCCTTTTTTTTGACTGTCCGAGATAAACCGAAGTATAAGGCTGTATGTTTATATACTTTTTCGGTAATAAACTTTCATCAAGATTATGGTATTTGATGTTCTTATAAAGTGTCTTAATGTCAATAATTCCCCATACGCACAGGATGTTTTCCTTATCTTCTATAAATTCCGTAAATTCATCATATACTTTTCCGAATGTCGTTTCCGATTGCAGCCTTTCTAAAGTAATGCCGGTAAGTTCGGTGATATGAGGGGTGATAGATCCATAAATAGTAGGCTTTACATAGCGGTTAAAAGTACCTTCGGGCCGCAAATTCTCATCAAGTTTTACCGCACCGATTTGGATAATTTCGTACGGATATCTGATTTTTGGAGAAGGATTATTCGAATCGGATACCGAATTATCAATTTCCGAATTTATTAACGAATCAGGATCCTGATTGAATTCAAGGTCAATAACTATATATTTCATGATATACCCGCTTTCTTTAGCATAGTTTCATTATAAGACCGATATTAATTATTATAGTACATTGTATCATCTTATTGCGTTTTACGAAATAGTTTAACGGTTAATTAAAACTAATATACAGTAAGTTCATTTAAGCAGTTTAACACCTATTCTTCATATATATAAAGATAAAATGCAGATAATATATGCAAATTTTAAATAGAAAAAAGAATATATACAGGTGGAGTTTTAGCATGTAAAAGTGAACGGTTGAAATTACAGCGTCGTCTAATATATGGAAATTACAGGATGGATATAAATGAGGAGGTCTTATATGAAAAGGATAGTAGCAGCTATTTGTGCTTATAATTAACGATGATGTTACTGATACAATTTTTTTATGGGTAAAGTCATAAGTATCGGAGAATAATTAATCCTGTATTTTTCCTATATATTAGTATTGGAACATAAAGTGTGTTATAATATTAACAGGCAAAATTTGCACAGGAGGATAAAATATGCCAAATTACAGGCTGACTATACAATATGACGGCGGACGCTATAAGGGCTGGCAAAAGCTTGGCAATGATGAAAACACCATACAGGGAAAAATGGAAAAGGTTATATCTCAGCTTGTCGGAGAAGATACAGAGATAACAGGATGCAGCAGAACCGATGCCGGAGTGCATGCTTTGTATCAGGTGGCAAATTTTAAGACCGAAAAGTATTTTACTGAAAAAGAAATCATGGATTACTTTATACGGTATCTGCCTAAAGATATATGCGTAATAAATGTGGAGATAGTTCATGACAGGTTTCATGCCCGATATAATGCCAAATCGAAGACTTATTTATATAAGATTTGGAACAGGGAATATCCCAATCCTTTTATGAGAAAGTACAGCATGCATGTGGAGCAAAAATTAAATTTGGAAGAGATGAGAAAAGCAGGCAGCTTCTTTTTGGGTGAACACAACTTTACGGCATACTCCAATGCCAAATCCAAAAAGAAATCTATGGTACGGAAAATTTATTCCGTTGATATTAATGAAGAGGACGGCTTTGTCAATATCCGTATATGCGGCGACGGATTTTTATATAATATGGTTCGAAAAATGGTCGGAACACTGATTGAGGTGGGTTTAGGATTAAAAAAGGCGGAGGATATTCCCGCTATCATAGAATCAAAGTCAAGAAAAGAAACAGGCTTAATGGCGGAAGCCTGCGGATTATACTTGGAGAAGATTGAGTATTGAGTAAATATGCCAAAATCGGCGAAATAATCTATGTTAAACTTTTAATCCGTATATTCGGCAGGCATACTTTTATCTTATTGCAGGAGATAACATGTTATATAAGGGTTAGAAAGGTTTATAATGAAAAAATCAAAAAAAGGTATAAAAAAATTAAGAATTTTAATATATATGCCGAGTTTATCAATACTTTGTGCAGGGATATTTTTTATCGTAAGAACAGAATTCATGGATTATCCGGAGTTTACACAACCTTCCGATAAAATGCCAAAGCAGCCTGAGTGGGTAAAGAAATTTAAAACTTCTAAAAACAATGTCACGATTAGTACAACAGAAGTGGGTTGGTAGAAATTCTAATAATAATTGGATAAATAAAAAATGCACCTGACTGGATTCGAACCAGCGGCCTTTCGCTCCGGAGGCGAACGCTCTATCCACTGAGCCACAGGTGCATACTTTAATGTTTAAAATAAACTTAAGTCATTATACATTATTATAATATCAATATTATAAAACAATCCGGAAATGCTCATGGAGATTATATGCTTAGCATACATATATATTGTAACACAAAACAAGCTTAATAAAACTTAAAATTACCTTGCAGTAATATCTCCATGACAGATATAATATACTAGATAGGTTAAAGTTTACTGCCTTTTTATTGAGCAGACTCAACGTGAACATTATATACCAATAAAAAAATAAAGTAAAGTTTTAAATTAATCAAATTTGTTACAAATATGTTAAATGTATTACATAAAAGTTAAATAAGAGCTTGACTTTATGTAAACGGTTTGCTAAAATACCAGTATCAATAAGTATATAAATCATTTATCGGGCTATATAATGACTTAGACTATGAGGAGAAGCCATGAAACTAAAATATAAGAAAATAATACTGTTAACGTCTTTAAGCACAATGGGTATTGGACTGTTAACATTATCGATAAGTCAAAACGGTCCTAAAGCGGAGGAACAGTTAAATAATACCGCCAGAATGGAATCCGGTAATTTTGAAAATGATAATACTGATGGTGATGTAAGTATTAACGGTGAAGTATCAGATGATAATAACAGCGAAATGATGACAATGGCTGCTATAGATGAGGGTTCTGAAGATGCAGGCGTTTACGCCCTGTCACCGATTACCACACCTTCTCCTACACCGACCCCGGTACCGGTATATCCCCTGGAAGAGGTTGAAGGAATGGATGAATTCATTGAGGAGTATTACGTTGCAAAAACTGCCTGCGATGTAGATAAACTTAAAACCCTTTATTTAGACCCATCCAAGGTGGAAACCAGAGAGCAGCTTCAATCAATGGTTCAATATATTGAAGAGTATAAAAATATAAAAACCTATGCAAAGAAAAGCATAGAAGACGGGGCTTATATTGTATATGCGTATCATGAAATAAAATTTTCAAGCATTAATACTTTGGCTCCCGGTCTATCTAAGTTTTATGTAATAACCGATGCCAACGGGAATTTTAAGATAGTCAGTGAGATGAAACCGGATGTTGAAGAATACTTTAAAGCCAGAAATGATGATGAGGATGTTCTGGAATTAATAGATATGACCAATAAAAGAAGTGAGGAAGCAAAAGCAAAAGACGAGGACCTGATGCTGTTTTGGAATGCTCTTGATGAACTGGCCAAAAAAACAGATAATAAGCAGGAACAGAGCAACTGATTTAAATCATATAAATGATATCAACTAATAATAAGCTGTTTCAAAATTTTAAAGGGATAGTCTTCTTCCTTAAAAATTTTGAAACAGCTTATTTTAGTATGGACATAATATTAATTAAAGTAGACTAATAATATAAAATAATATATAATTACTTTAGTAATAAAAATTATAATTATATACTTATATGACATATTATGGTTCTTATATTAAGATGCTATGTTGCAAATCTGATATATACTGATTTATCGGAAAGAGCAGGTATTATGGACAGAAATAAAGTTAAATCCGAAGGAATTAGAATAAATAAATTTTTAAGCGATGCAGGAGTTTGCTCAAGAAGGGAAGCGGACAGGCTTATTGCCGAAGGGAAAGTAACGATAGACGGTAAACCGGCAACGGTAGGCTCTAAAGTATTTCCGGACAGCAAAGTTACCTTTTGCGGCAAACCGGTCGGGATTACGGATAATAAGATTTTAATAGCTTTTAACAAACCCAGGGGAATTGTATGTACCACCGATTCGAGGGAGCCGAATAATATTGTGGATTTTATAAATTTTCCCACAAGAATATATCCCGTCGGCAGGCTTGATAAAGACTCGGAAGGGCTGATATTGCTTACGAATGACGGAAGTATAGTAAACGGAATATTAAGGTCCAGATACGGCCATGAGAAAGAATATATCGTTACAGTGAATAAGGAAATTACAAAAGAGTTTGTTACCCGTATGTCTGAAGGTGTTCCCATACTTAATACGGTGACAAAACCCTGCAAAGTTACAGTTATAAATAAAAACACATTTCGGATTGTCCTTACTCAGGGATTGAACAGACAGATAAGGCGAATGTGTGAATACCTGGGATACAGGGTAACAAAGCTGGTAAGAGTGCGAATAATGAACATAACATTAGGAAATCTTAAGACAGGTTCATGGAGATATGTAACCGGTGAAGAACTTAATGAATTAAAACGTATAATAAAGAAAGGTGAATAAGCTATGTCGGACATTAAGAAGGAGATCGAAGAGTTAAGAAAACTTATAGAGTATCATAATGATCGGTATTATAACCAGGATGACCCGGAAATATCGGACTTTGAATATGACCAACTGACTTTAAGATTAAGAAAACTGGAAGAAGAGTACCCTGAGTATAAAAGTGCTGATTCACCGACACAGAAAGTAGGAGGAACCGCTAAAAGAGAAGCCGGGGTTTTGGTAAGACACAATGTTCCTATGCTAAGTTTGCAGGATGTTTTTTCAAAAGAAGAGGTATACAGTTTTGTTGATAGAATTTTAAAAGACAGGAAAAATACAGAATTTGTTGTAGAAAGAAAAATAGACGGCTTATCGGTTTCCCTACGGTATCAGGATGG
>CAZIHC010000046.1:0-11260 GCA_964538605.1 uncultured Herbinix sp.
ATTTTAATAGCAAATCAGCTTGCCGGAATTAAAAAAGTATCCGAAGCAGGAATAACCGTAAAGGTAAATACTGTGTTAATTCCTGAAATTAATGCCGATCATGTGGTAACCGTAGCAAAAACGGTTGCGGCCCATGGTGCAAAAATTTTTAACATTATTCCGCTGATACCTCAGCACAAACTAAGCTGGTGCAGCGTACCCGGCTGCGACCTTATAAGTAAAGTAAGAAAAGAGGCAGAGGAGTATATCAATGTATTCAGACACTGTGAGAGGTGCCGGGCCGATGCCGCAGGGATACCCGGAGGGAAAGACATATCGGAGCAACTTTACATAAGACCAATAAGATCTGAAAATACCTTTTCCCATGGCTAATATCAATATCCCAAACACTATATAACTTATATCTTTCTGTGCTTTTAGGAATTAACTGAATTTATAAATATATTTTAAACGTTTGCATGTTTCTTTACCTATTATTGAGGTTGCAAATTATTATTCGAAATAAAATTTTTACATTTACATGGCTTAAAAGCCGAAAGCAAAGTTTATATGAAAGGAGCAGTTCCATGGCAAATAATTCTGAAAAGAAAACGTACCACTTTGATACACAAAGACTGCGGGCAGGATATGAACCCAAAGATCACAATTATGCGGTATCCGTACCCATTTATCAGACAGCGGCTTACGATTTTCGGGATGTGAAGCATGCAAAGGCCCTCTTTGGCCTTCAGGAAACGGGATTCCTTTATACCAGGATAGGTAATCCTACGGTAAATGTGCTGGAGCAAAGGGCGGCTGTCCTTGATAAAGCTGCCGGTGCTATAGCTCTGGCCTCGGGTATGGCGGCTATCAGCTATGCCCTGTTAAACATAGCGGAAGGCGGAGGAAGGATTTTGGTTTCGCCATATCTGTACGGCGGCACTATAGACAGCTTTAAAAAGCTGTACCATAAATTCGGTATCAGCATCGACTATGCAGAAAAAATAGAAAATCCCGAAAAACTTGCTGATGAAATAAAGCCTGATACCAAAGCTATTTTTGTAGAAAGCATAAGTAACCCAAGTGCCGTTTTACTGGATATTGACGCTATCGCAAGAGTGGCCCATGACCATGGGATACCGCTAGTTGTGGATAATACTGTCGCAACACCTTATCTGTTTAATCCTATTGAGCATGGGGCAGATATTGTGGTTTACTCCGCAACAAAAGGTTTTTGCGGACACGGAAATGTCATAGCAGGTTTGATTTTAGAAAGCGGAAAATTTAATTGGAGAGAGGATAAGTTCCCGCAGTTTTATGAAAAACATTATACACTCAGAGATCCAGACGGCAACTACCGCAGTTTTATTGAAGTTTTTCCCGAAACGCCTTTTACGGGAAGGATTCGGTTTACTTACCTTGACTTTTTCGGTGCCGCCCTGTCACCTTTTGACGCATATCTGGTCCTTATCGGCCTTGAAACCCTTTCGGAGAGGATATCAAAGCAGGTGCAAAATGCCAAGGCTCTGGCGGAATATTTAAGTAACCACGAGGCTGTTGAGTGGGTAAGATACCCTTCTTTAAAAGACAGTCCATACTATAGCCTTGCCGAACGGGATTTTAAGAAAGGGGCCGGAGGAATTCTGGCTTTCGGCTTTAAAGGAACTGATGCCCAGAGGGAAACTTTCCTTAATAGCCTGGAACTGTTCCATTATCATGTCAATATAGGGGATGCCAGAAGCCTTATAGTAAATTCCCCTCAAACCACCCACAGCATGCTGGAACCCAAAGAAAAGGAAAAGGCTCACATCCCTGAAAACCTTATTCGCATATCGGCAGGCCTGGAAGATATTAACGACCTTATATCCGATCTGGAGCAGGCCTTTAAAAAGGCATTACATAAATAGAAAGTTTTTTAAGGAGAGTGATGAGGTTATGAAGGATAATTTGATTATAAAAAACGTTAAAAAACTTATAAGCGCTATTTTGCTTCTTGTCGTTATCACCGGAATATTGGCAGGATGCGGCAATAGTAAAAATAAAGAAGCTGTAAGCCAAAATAATACGGAGTTTAAATACGGAAAAATTGATATTCCCGGCAAACAAGGCTCTTTGTGCGCCGCACCTATTTATATTGCTTACGAAAAAGGCTTTTTTAAAGAAGAAGGTTTTGACGTAAACCTTATATCGGCAGATACCGAGACCCGAAAAATCGGGCTTAACAACGGAACCATACCTATTGTTAACGGAGATTTTCAGTTCTTCCCTTCAATAGAAAATGATGTAAAAGTAAAAGTTGTAGACGGCCTTCACTATGGATGTATAAAGCTTTTGGTTCCTAAGGATTCTCCGATTCAGGGGGTAGAAGATTTAAGAGGCAAGAAAATAAGCGTTGATGAAATCGGAGGAACACCTCATCAGGTGGCTGCCGTATGGCTTGAGAAAAATGGTATATCCGCAAGAGAGGAGGACAAAGAAGTAACCTTCCTTCCTTTTGATGACGGAAACCTTGCCGTGGAAGCCTTAAGAAAGGGCGAAGTGGATGTGGCAGCCCTTTGGGATCCATACGCTTCCGTTCAAGAAAAAACCGGGGATTACCGTGTAATTCTTGATATATCGGTGGATGAACCTTTTGCGGGAAAATACTGCTGCTTCCTTTATGCTTCCGAAAAGCTTCTGAACGAAAAACCTGAGCATGTGGCAGCCCTTCTTCGTGCTTACAGGAAAGCTCAGGACTGGATTGCCAAGAATCCTGAAGAAACGGTAGATATAATCATTAACGGCAAGTACTCGCAGATAGAAGACAGGGAACTGGCCATAGAACTAATAAAGAACTACAGATATCCTACCTTTGAAGATCGCGAAAAGAATCCGGGTCAGGTAAGGGAAAATGTTCAATATTTTGCTGAGCAGCTGCATCAGATAGGTTATCTAAGTACCGACCCAGAAAGCTTTACCGAAAAAGCTTATGCAGATGTTGACGTTAGTTTAGGTATAGATTAAAGTCTGTTCCGGGATTGCCTCCGCCCGGTAATGAACAGTTACCGGGCAAATTTTTCCGGGAGGTTTTTAATAGGAGGAAAAGATTATGGGAAAAGTATCACAAAATTATACCTCAGCCATCCCCATAATAAAGTCAAAGTTAAGTAAGAAAGGCCAAAAATTGATATCTAAAAAAGAATGGCCGGTTTATTTTATCTTAACTCTTGCAGGATTTGCCACAGCCATTGCTTCCAATGCTTTTATAAAGCAAATAGCGGATGTGGAAATAAAAGTTTACAATGTTGCAGGAATTAACCTTACCTTTAACACATTTTACAGGTTTGTTCTGAGTTTGCTGATACTTATATACGGGATATCCGGCATATATTCCTATTTTGATCCCATAAGAAGGTCAAACTTCGCATACAGGGCGCCATTTCGCTTTGCGGTAGGTATAGGTTTGGGATTATGGGACTTTTTAGGAACCAAACTGCTTTTGCTCCCCCAGCCGTTTTTCCCGGGGCCTGCAAAAATCCTTGAGGCTTTTATTATGGAAGGAGACTTTATATGGGAAAATACCCTTTATTCCTTAAGGCTTTTTGTTGTCGGGTTTAGCCTGGGAGTTGTGTTTGGTATTGGTACCGGAATCTTAATAGGCTGGTTTCCGAAAGTATATTATTGGGTATATCCGGTATTAAAAATGACCGGGGTTATTCCGGCAGTAGCCTGGATGCCGTTTGCACTAACCTTATTTCCTACACCTTTTATGGCGGCGGTCTTTCTAATAATAATTTGCGCCTGGTTTTCCATAGCAGGCTTAACTGCCCAGGGGATTCAGTCCACGCCTAAAGCACAGCTTGAAGTGGCAAAAACTTTAGGAGCCAAAACATCATTTTTAGTATTTCACGTTGCAGTCCCTCATGCCATGCCGCAGATTTTCACCGGTATATCCAATGCCAACGGTTTTGCCTTTACAACTCTTGTTATGGCGGAGATGATGGGGCAGCCCGGAGGCCTGGGGTATTATATCAATTTAAGCAAGGTGTGGTCGGCTTACTATAAGGTATTTGCTTCCATCCTGGTTATGGCCATACTGTTTAGCCTGATAATGAAAATAATAGCTAAGATAAGAGACCGTGTTTTGCGTTGGCAGAAAGGATGGGTGAAGGAATGAGTACAAATCATCCTGTAACTGAAGATATAATTTTAAAAATAGAAAATGTAAACCGTACTTACATTGATGAAGACGACAATCAGGTAGAAGCCTTGCAGGATATAAATTTATCGGTACGGCGTGGAGAATTTTTGTCTATCATAGGTTCTTCCGGATGCGGAAAGACGACACTTCTTCGGCTTATAGCAGGGCTTGACAGGCCGGAAACGGGAAGGCTTACCCTGGACGGAGAAGAGATAGTCGGACCTGACCCTCAGCGGGGATACGTTTTTCAGCAGGGCGGGCTTTTTAACTGGCTTACGGTCGAGAAAAACATTGCTACAGGCTTAAAAGCCCGCAGGGTATATAAGAAAAACAAAGACTTGGTTTCTCACTATATAAATCTTGTGGGGCTTACAGGATTTGAAAAGGCATATCCCCATCAGATAAGCGGAGGAATGGCCCAGCGGGTGGCAATTGCCAGGGCCTTAATAAACAATCCCAAGGTGCTTCTTTTGGATGAACCAATGGGGGCGTTAGATTCTTTTACCCGGGCGGATATACAGGAAAAGCTTCTGGAGCTACATAAGAAAAACAAAACGACCATGATTTTGGTTACCCATGACGTGGACGAAGCAATTTATTTATCAGACCGTATTGTTATTATGACTCCCAGACCGGGGAAAATCAGTGAAATCATGGAAGTAAACCTTCCCCATCCTCGGGATCGAGGAAGTACGCAGTTTCTTGCCATACGCAAGGAAATTCTGGAGAAATTTCATCTGGCCAGTGCTTTACCTCAGCCGGAATATACAATATAGTTATGGAGGATAAGTATATGAGCAAGAAAATAAGGCAAATAGCCATCTACGGGAAAGGCGGCATAGGAAAATCAACAACGACACAGAATTTAACTGCCGGACTTGCCGAAATGGGCAAGAAAATCATGGTGGTAGGCTGTGACCCGAAAGCAGACTCTACAAGGCTTTTACTCGGAACATTGGCACAGCGTACCGTTCTTGATACCCTTCGTGAAACGGGAGATGAGGTAGAATTAAGCAATATTATGCGTGAAGGCTTCGGAGGAATAAAATGTGTAGAATCCGGCGGTCCGGAACCCGGTGTCGGCTGCGCAGGCCGGGGCATTATAACTTCCATAGGTTTATTGGAACAATTGGGAGCTTATACGGAAGATCTGGATTATGTGTTTTATGATGTATTGGGAGATGTAGTCTGCGGCGGATTTGCCATGCCCATTCGTGAAGGTAAAGCCCAGGAAATTTATATCGTAGCCAGCGGTGAAATGATGGCCTTGTATGCCGCAAATAACATAGCAAAGGGAATTGCTAAATTTGCGATGAAGGGCGGTGTTCGACTGGGGGGCATTATCTGCAACAGCAGAAATGTTGACCGGGAAGTCGATTTACTCCGGGCCTTTTGTGAAGAACTGGGCACACAACTTATATATTTTGTACCCCGTGACAACATTGTTCAGCACGCAGAAATTAACAGAAAAACCGTTATAGAATATGCACCAAATTCCCGCCAGGCTGACGAATACAGAAATCTTGCAAAAGCTATCGATGAAAATACTTATCTTACAATACCCAAGCCCATGACTCAGGAGAGGCTGGAAGAGATATTGCTTGAGTATGGGTTGATGGAATCCATTAAGGATAATTATAATATTTAAAAGTTGGAATATGTTTTTAACCGAAATATACGGATAAAGGATGCACATAGTGTATAAAACGCACTATGTGTTTTTTATTGCTTTCGGTATGGTTGTAATTAAGAACCGGTGATCCGGCTATTTTTATAACGGTTATGGATAATGCGGTTAAGATAAGGATTTTTTGATTGCAATTATTTTTTATTACTGTTTGATGAAAAGCTTTATTTTTAGAAAAATATATGTTTTCATTAATAGAATAGTTTCACGGAGGAAGAAAAATTTGATAAAATATATTTGTCCCATGGTTTTAGTACGGCTCAAAGATATAATGGAATGGTTAATGTCATTAAAGTCTGTGAAGATATCATAGCAGGTTGTCGGACGATACTACTTCTAACTTCAAGGGAAAAACAGCTTATATAGAAAAAGACTTTAATGAATATAAGCAAATACTGTATGGTGGTTTGGGTAATATGGTTTGTAACAAGGATAAAATATTTGCAAATAATAAAAAGCAAAAAGGATGGGGGTATTATGAAAAAATATAAAGCATTAAAAAATCAGGAAATGAGCCTTATGGAAAAAGAACATATGGAAATTGTCCGTAAAATGGCAGCGGAATGTATGGTGTTGCTGGAAAATGACGGTGTACTGCCGCTTACAGTCAGTGGGGGAAATATTGCTCTTTACGGGAATGGGGCCAGAAGGACTGTAAAGGGCGGTACAGGTTCGGGGGATGTCAATTCAAGAACGGTAATAAATATAGAACATGGACTGGAAAAAGCCGGCTTTAATATAACAACAAAATCCTGGCTGGATAATTTTGATAAAATAGTAGCTTCAGCTAAAGAGGCCTATTTGAAAGAATTGGATAAGCTATCGGAAAGTACGGGTATCTCGGCAACAATGCTTTCTATGTTTGATTATCCCTTTAGAGAACCTCAGGTACCATTAATTACAAAAGAAGATGTTGATAAATCTGATACCGACACCGCTATATACGTAATTGGAAGGATTTCCGGAGAAGGGAAGGATCGCTGCTGTCAGGAAGGCGATTATCTGCTTTATGCCAATGAAATTGAAAATATTAAATTTATTTCTGAAAAATATCAAAAATGTATTGTTTTATTAAATACCGGAGGGGTAATAGATACTAAAGCTTTAAAGTCAATTCGTGGAATAAATGCAATAATGTATGTAGGACAGGCAGGAAATATCACCGGTCTTGCAGTAGCTGACGCACTTCTTGGTATTACTGCGCCTTCAGGAAAGTTGGCAGATACATGGGCATTAGATTATTGGGATTATCCTTCGTCAAAAAGTTTTAGCCTTAATGATGATAATGACGATGATGAGTATTATACCGAAGGTATTTATGTCGGATATCGTTATTTTGATACATTTAATGTAACACCAAGTTATTGTTTTGGATACGGTAAATCTTATACCGAATTTGAAATTAAGACTATTGATATAACAGCTGACTCTGATGTGATCTCATTAACTGTAAAGGTAACTAATACCGGAAACCGCTATTCCGGCAAAGAAGTTGTTCAGGTTTACTATTCAGCTCCGAAAGGAGATATAGAAAAGCCCTATCAGGAATTGGCTGCTTTCGCAAAAACGAAACTGTTGGCACCGGGAGAAAGCCAGGTCCTTGTAATTGAATATAAATTAACTTCAATGGCTTCTTATAGCGAAAAAAAAGCTGCCTGGATTATGGAAGCAGGGGAATATTTAATTAGGGTAGGAAACAGTTCCAGAAATACCAGGGTGGAAGGCGTTATAGTTATAAACAGGGATCTTATAATATCAAAACATGAAAATCTTTTCAGAAGCGACCTGCCTTTTGAAATCAGCTCTAAAGGAAAACAGCCTTATTCCTATCCAACGCAGGAGCATGAAAAGAAAAGTGCAAAAAGAATTATTGTAGATGTCACAAATATAAATACGGAGAAAATTGTATATAAGAGAGAAAAGCCTATATATTGTAATAAATCAAACGACAGAAAATTTACAATGGATGACGTTATGGCGGGTAATATATCTCTTGAAGACCTGGTAGCCCAGCTTACCGTAGAAGAGATGGCTAACTTGTGTGTGGGTTCCAAACGAGGAGAAAAAGAAGAGCAGTCTATAATAGGAAATGCTTCTAATATAGTCCCGGGAGCTGCAGGAGATACGACATCATTGCTTAGTTCAGACAGAAAAATACCTAACATGATTATGGCAGATGGACCTGCAGGCCTGAGGTTAAATCCTCATTTTATCACCGATGCTGACGGAAATCTGTTGTCCGGGGGTGAAGTGTTTGGAGAATTCAGATTAGAGTCAGAATCAAATGAAGAAATATCTGATGATGCTGTCCATTATTATCAATATTGTACCGCATTACCGGTTGCTTCATTGCTGGCTTCATCGTGGGACATGGACTTGATAGAGAAAGCCGGTGATTTAGTAGGAAAAGAAATGCTTCAGTTTGGAGTTACTCTATGGCTGGCACCGGGAATGAATATACACAGAAATCCGCTGTGTGGCAGGAATTTTGAGTATTATTCCGAGGATCCTTTATTTACCGGAATGTGTGCCTCTGCGATTACAAAAGGTGTTCAGAAACATCCCGGTATAGGTACTACTATAAAACATTTTGCTGCTAACAATCAGGAAAATAACAGATTTTATTCAAATTCTCATGTCAGCGAAAGGGCTTTAAGAGAAATATATTTAAAAGGATTTGAAATAGCTGTAAAAACATCTCAACCTATGGCTGTTATGTCGTCATATAATTTGCTTAACGGTGTGCATACTGCTAACAGCTATGAACTGTTAACTTCGCTTTTGAGAGATGAGTGGGGATTTAAAGGACTGGTAATGACAGATTGGTTTGCCACTCATAATACTGATTTCTTAACAGGAAAAAAAGAAAGAAAATATCCTGCTTCTTCTTCACCGTTATGTATTAAAGCGGGTAATGACCTAATTATGCCCGGAGGACAAAAGGATGTTGATGAAATTATTAGGGCTGTTTATAAAGAAGAAGGAGAAGGGACTTATAAAATAACATTAGAAGAACTGCAGTACTGCGCATTAAATATTCTACGAATTATTTTGCAGTCATCCTGTTATGAAAATGCAAAACCATATATAGAGCAGTTTGGAGAACTGCCCTGAGTAATCAGGGTCAATAATTGAATTATAATTTGCAGAAAATAAATTAATTTAAAGCAGCCAAATAAAATGAATGGAATTAAGCATCGGCCTTTGGGCTGATGCTTAATTTGTATATAACCGGGTCAATTAGAAAAAGCTTGAGGGATATGAGAATTGGATCTATGTTGTGATTAGCGATTATAAATTTGTTTACACATTTATATTATAATGATATAATCATCAAAGGTAAAAATCACCAGTAAATTTGGTTATGAATTTTAAAAAGTATTTTCTTATACATACGAAAGAGAAGCAGGATAAGAGCAATTATACATAAAAAGAATTGCAGGAGGAAATAAGACATGAAATTAGCCGATATGACCTGGGATGAGGTGCGAAGGTACCTTAAAAAAAAGACAGTCTTATAATACCTGTAGGAACCTGTGAGCAGCATGGATATCATTTGCCAATTTATGAATGTTTAGTTAAACAGAATAATTACAAATTACATAATAGAATGAAAGAATTTGTGGATATATCATCGGAAAATTAGAGTCTGTGTGGATTACTTTTTGGTATAAAGGCGTAAGCTTTCGGCTTATAAAAAGGTGTTCCCGGATAATATCAGCAGGCATTGATGCTCTGCATACGGGAACACCTTTAAAGTTTCCTGAAACAGTTAAATGAAAACATCGATAGGCTTCAAAAGTTAATGCTACGATCAACTTTACATTGCTATTAAAAGAAAAATAAAATATTATTCTATTAGGTAAAGGTGAAGTATTTATCACGATTATTTGAGTTAATAAAAAAGCGTTTCTGAGAAATTCGTAAACTTTGGTTAAAGTAAGAGAAAAGAAAGAAGAGGTATTGAAGGTATTAGTTGAATAAATGCCTATTATAGAGAAAAGGTATTATTTTTACGGCAGTCTTGCATCGAGCTATCAGGTTGACAGTGTACAAAAATAGGTTTTTTCTTTGTTGGCCTAAAAAGGAGGATTCTTATGCCCGAAACTTATCTTATAAACGGACAGGTCTATAAAGACCGTACATTTAAGCAAATGACAGTCGGCATTCGAAACGGAAAGATTTATTTACTTGAAGATAATGAAAAACTTCCCGAAGGCGCTGATATTATAGATGTTGAGGGAAAAAAGATAATCCCCGGCTTTATAGATATTCACTGTCACGGAGCGGCGGGGGTGGATGTAAACGCGGCAAGTGCCGAGGATTTGGAAAAAGTTTGCCGGACTGTAGCTAAGTACGGAACAACGTCATGGTTGGCTTCCGTTCTTACTGATACGGAGGAGCAAACCCTATGGTGCATAGATGAGTATAATAAGTACAAAACCTTAGAGCATAAGGGAGCCAACCTTTTAGGTATACATCTGGAGGGGCCTTTTTTATGCAGTATGTATAAGGGAGCCATGCCTGAACATTTTCTTAGGCCTTCCGATATAAGCTTGCTTAAAAAGTACCAGGATAGGGCAGAAGGAGATATCAGATACATTACGGTTTCGCCCGAGGTGGAAGGTGTTATCGAAGATATCCCGAAGATGATTGAAATGGGAATGACCGTAGCAATCGGCCATTCGGGAGCCGATTATGAAACCGCCTGGCAAGCCATCAATAACGGCGCAAAAGCCTCTACCCATACTTTTAATGCCATGAGACTGCTTCATCAGCGTCAACCTGCCATTATGGGAGCAGTATTGGAATCCGATATTTATTGCGAAGCAATCTGTGACGGAAGGCATTTGCACCCCGGTGTTGTCCGGTTACTGATTAAAGTTAAAGGGCTTGACCGGGTTATTGCGGTTACGGATTCCATTATGGCGGCAGGCTTGCCGGACGGTGAATACCGATTAGGAGTAAATAATGTTTTCGTAAAAGACGGGGATGCCAGGCTGGCAGACGGGACCAGAGCAGGAAGTACTTTGACTCAAAATGTGGCATTGAAAAACCTTCTTGAGTTTACCGGAAGGCCCTTGGGAGAAATCATTCCCCTTCTGACTGAAAATCCGGCAAGACTTATAAATGTATTTGACAAAAAAGGCTCGATAGAGAACGGAAAAGATGCGGATTTGGTTATTCTAGATGAAAACAACAATGTGGCGGATGTGTTTGTTTTGGGTAACAGAATTTTATAGTGGATAGTACTCTTAAGAAATGCGTTTGCAGTCGGACCTTGGAAATTTAGAAAGATACAAGTTTATACTTATGAAAGGTAAATTAAAACTGAAAAGTTGCTTATGTTTTATTTTAAAATAACATAAAGAGGGTTAATATACATGGATAAGATGAAGTCTGAATTAAAAATA